>CAZCJY010000460.1:0-1500 GCA_964498975.1 uncultured Methylocystis sp. | reverse complement strand
ACGACGCCGACGTCATTCTCGTCATGGGCGCCAATCCGACCGACGCGCATCCGGTCTTCGGTTCGCGCATGAAGAAGCGTTTGCGTGAAGGCGCCAAGCTGATCGTGATCGATCCGCGCCGCATCGACCTGGTGCGTTCGCCTCACGTCCAGGCCGATTACCATCTGCCGCTGAAGCCCGGCACCAATGTCGCCATGGTGACGGCGCTGGCGCATGTCATCGTGACGGAGAATCTCGTCGATCTCGATTTCGTCAAGGCGCGCTGCGACTGGGACGAATATCAGGACTGGGCGGCGTTCGTGGCGCAGCCGCAATACAGCCCGGAAGCGCTTGAAGCCACCCTGGGCGTGCCGGCGGCCGACATGCGCGGCGCTGCGCGGCTCTACGCCACCGGCGGGAATGGGGCGATCTATTATGGCCTCGGCGTCACCGAGCATAGCCAGGGCTCGACGACCGTCATGGGCATCGCCAATCTTGCCATGGCGACCGGCAATCTCGGCCGCCGCGGCGTCGGCGTGAACCCGCTGCGCGGCCAGAACAATGTGCAGGGCTCCTGCGACATGGGCTCGTTCCCGCACGAGCTGCCGGGCTATCGCCACATCTCCAACGACGCGGCGCGCCACGCCTTTGAGAAGGACTGGGGCGTCACGCTCGATCCGGAGCCGGGCCTGCGCATTCCGAACATGTTCGACGCGGCGATCGAGGGCACGTTCAAAGGCCTTTATGTGCAGGGCGAGGATATTCTGCAGTCGGACCCCGACACGCGCCATGTGTCGCGCGCGCTGGCGAATATGGATATCGTCATCGTGCAGGATCTCTTCCTGGTCGAGACGGCGAATTACGCCCACGTCTTCCTGCCGGGCGCGACCTTCCTCGAAAAGGACGGCACCTTCACTAACGCCGAGCGGCGCATCCAGCGCGTCACCAAGGTGATGTCGCCGAAGAACGGCTATGCCGACTGGGAGGTCACCCAGCTTCTCGCCAACAAAATGGGTCTCAACTGGAACTATACGAACGCCAGCGAGATCATGGACGAGATCGCGCGGTTGACGCCTTCCTTCGCGGGCGTTTCGTTCAAGCGGCTCGACGAGGACGGCTCGGTGCAATGGCCGTGCAATGAGAACTCGCCGCATGGCATGCCGATCATGCACATCGACGGCTTCGCGCGCGGCAAGGGCAAATTCGTCGTCACCGAATATGTGCCGACCGACGAAAAAGTCGGGCCGCGCTTCCCGCTGCTGCTCACGACGGGCCGCATCCTGTCGCAATATAATGTCGGCGCGCAGACGCGCCGCACCGAGAACAGCCGCTGGCACGAAGAAGACGTGCTGGAGATCCATCCGCATGACGCGGAGGATCGCGGCGTGCGCGACGGCGATTGGGTGAAGGTCGCGAGCCGCGCCGGCGAGACGACGCTGCGCGCCAAGATCACCGATCGCGTGGCCCCGGGCGTCGTCTATACGACCTTCCACCATCCGACGACCCAGGCGAATGTGGTGA
>CAZCJY010000459.1:0-1504 GCA_964498975.1 uncultured Methylocystis sp. | reverse complement strand
GGCGCGGGCGCTTTTGCGGATACGCGCGTCGGCTGGACCGCCGGCGGCGGCTTGGAGTGGATGTTCATGCCGAATTGGAGCGCCAAGGTCGAATATCTCTACTACGACTTGGGCAACATCACCTATGCGGTCAGCCCGCTGGTGACGCTCAATGCGGGCGCGCCCTTTACGGTCAACGCCGTGCAGGCGCAGACGCGCTTCGATGGCCACATCGTCCGCGCCGGCGTGAACTATCACTTCAACTGGGGCGCGCCTCCGGTCGTCGCCAAATACTGATCGCACGAACAACTCGACATTCAAAAGCCCGGCTCTTGGAGTCGGGCTTTTTCTTGTTTCGAAATATGAAGGAAAAACGACACAATGGCCAAGGCTTGGGCATACTGTTGCCGAAACGCCACAGTCGTTCAGAACTTCGCCTATCCATCCACTGAATCGCGTGACTCTCGTTGACTGTGCAGCATCCGCGCTGATTGAGTGCGGAAGGTAAGGCGAGCAAGAAGCTCGCAGTTATCTCGGGCACATGGGGCGTTTGAGTTTAGCCTCCTCTCGGCAATGGGGATAAACATGAAGAAGGTATTTTTCGCGGCGACCGCCTTCGCGCTCGCATTGACCATCGGATCGGCTTTCGCCGCCGATCTTCCTCGCTACAAGGCGCCTCCGCCGCCTCCGCCGCCTCCGCCGCCCATGTGGACCGGTTTCTACGTCGGTCTGAACGCCGGCTACACCTGGTCGAGCAGCAACTCGATCAATTTCACGTCCTTCCCCGGGCCTTGCGATCCCGCCTCTGGCGGCGGTTGCACCGCGATTCCGAACTACAGCCTGCTGAGCGCGTTCGCCGCGACGGGCGTGGTGTCCGCCAACAACAGCGGCTTCATCGGCGGTGGCCAGATCGGCTACAACTGGCAGTTCTATAACGGCGCCGTCGTCGCGGGCGTCGAGGCCGACATTCAGGGCATCGCCGGTTCGAATCAGCGCGGCACCTTCGCCTCGATCATGCCTTCTCCGGCCTTCCCGGCGCAGCCGCATGTGTCGGTGACGGCGGCGTCGCGCTCGCTCGATTATCTCGGCACCGTGCGCGGCCGTTTGGGCTGGCTGTTCACGCCGACCCTGCTTGTCTACGGCACGGGCGGTCTCGCCTATGGCGGCGTCAGCCTGAACTACAGCATCGCGCAGCAGTGTCTTCTTTGTAGCTGGACTGTTGCTCCGTTCGCCGCGGCCTCTTTCGCCGATACGCGCGTTGGCTGGACCGCCGGCGGCGGCCTGGAATGGATGTTCATGCCGAACTGGAGCGCCAAGATCGAATATCTCTATTACGATCTCGGCAATGTCTCCTTGAACAGCGTCATCATCGGCACGAACCCCGCCAATGGCCCGCTGTTCCTCAGCTCCTTCCCGCAAGCGCGCACCCGCTTCGATGGCAATATCGTTCGCGCCGGCGTGAACTATCACTTCAACTGGGCCGCGCCCCCGGTCGTCGCGAAATATTGATCGACCAAACAGGTCG
>CAZCJY010000458.1:0-1512 GCA_964498975.1 uncultured Methylocystis sp. | reverse complement strand
GCCCTAACGAGCTTGGGCGGGTCTTCGTTCAGCCTCCCACCTTCGCCCTGAGTGACGCCGACGAAGCGGCAGGGCGCCGCCTTCCTGTCGGCTGGCCACGACGAGGAGAGCGAATTGAGCGAGGCGCTTTATCACGGCTCCTGCCAATGCCAGGCCGTCGCTTTCGACGCTTCTCTCGACCTCGACCATACCGTCACCTGCAATTGCTCGCGCTGCCAGCGCCTCGGCTCCGTGCTGAGCTTTACGCCCGCGACAAAGTTCACGTTACGGCAGGGGGCGGGGGCTTTGAGCGAATATCTCTTCAACACGAAGAAGATCAGGCATCAATTCTGCAAGACCTGCGGGATCGAGCCTTTCGCCTATGGCGAGGATCGCGACGGGACGCCGATCGTCGCGGTCAACGTCAATTGTCTCGAAGGCGTCGATCCGCGCGCGCTGAAATCGACCCATTTCGATGGGCGAAAGCTTTGAACTTCCATGAGCGACCAGCTCTTTCTTGACGATTCCGGCGCGGGGGCCGCGCCAAGCGCCTATCGCGTTCTCGCGCGCAAATACCGCCCCGCGACCTTCGCCGATCTCATCGGCCAGGAGCCGATGGTGCGCACGCTCGAAAACGCCTTCGACCTCAATCGCATTCATCAGGCATATCTGCTGACCGGCGTGCGCGGCGTCGGCAAGACGACGACCGCGCGCATTCTTGCCCGCGCCTTCAATTACGAGTTGCCGGCCAAGGATGGCCGTACGGCCATTGATCAGCCGACGATTCATATGGATGAACTCGGCGTGCATTGTCAGGCGATCATCGACTCGCGCCACGTCGACGTGCTGGAGATGGACGCCGCTTCGCACACCGGCATCGACGACATTCGCGAAATCATCGACAACGCCCGTTATCGGCCGGTGATGGCGCGCACCAAGGTCTATATCATCGACGAAGTGCACATGCTCTCCAAGGCCGCCTTCAACGGTCTGCTGAAGACGCTGGAGGAGCCGCCGGAGCATGTGAAGTTCATTTTCGCAACGACCGAAATCGACAAAGTGCCGGTGACGGTGCGCTCGCGCTGCCAGCGTTTCGATCTGCGCCGCATCGACGCCGGCTTGCTTGCCGAGCATTTGCTTGGCATTTGCGCCAAGGAGGGCGTCGCGATCGAACCCGACGCGCTCGCCATGATCGCCCGTGCGGCGGAAGGCTCGGCGCGCGACGCATTGTCCTTGCTGGATCAGGCGATCGCTTATGGCGCCGCGCATTCCGCCGGCGGGGCGATCGCCGCGCAGGATCTGCGGCTGATGCTGGGCGTCGCCGACAAGGCGCGCGTCATCGATCTTTTCGAATCCGCCATGTCGGGCGACGTCGCCAAGGCGATCGGCATTCTCGAAGACCAATACAATGGCGGCGCCGATCCGGCCCAGGTGCTGCTGGAGCTCGCCGAATTCACCCATCTCGCGACGCGCCTCAAGCTTGCGCCCGAGACCGCGCAGTCGGTGGCGCTGACCCCCGAAGAGAAACGGCGT
>CAZCJY010000457.1:0-1513 GCA_964498975.1 uncultured Methylocystis sp. | reverse complement strand
TCGGTGCGGCAGAGCAGAATGTCGGGCTGAATGCCGATCGAGCGCAGCTCCTTCACCGAATGCTGCGTCGGCTTCGTTTTCAACTCGCCCGCGCTCGGAATGTAAGGCAGCAGCGTGAGGTGGATATAGATGCAGTGATGCGGCGGCAGGTCGTTTTTGAGCTGACGGATGGCCTCGAAGAAGGGTAGCCCCTCGATGTCGCCGACGGTGCCGCCGATCTCGATCAGAGCGAAATCGACATTGTCATTGCCGTCCAGCACGAACTCCTTGATGGCGTTCGTCACATGCGGAATGACCTGGATCGTCGCGCCGAGATAGTCGCCCCGCCGCTCCTTATTGATGATGTCCTGATAGATGCGCCCGGTGGTGACATTGTCCTGCTTCGACGCCGGACGGCCAGTGAAGCGCTCATAGTGGCCGAGATCGAGATCGGTCTCGGCGCCGTCGTCGGTGACGAAGACTTCGCCATGCTGATAGGGGGACATCGTCCCCGGATCGATATTGAGATAGGGGTCAAGCTTGCGGAGCCGGACCGTATAGCCGCGCGCCTGCAAAAGCGCGCCGAGAACCGCCGACGCCAAGCCCTTGCCAAGTGAGGAGACCACGCCGCCGGTGATGAAGATGTACCGCGCCATGGGGCTTAACGCCTAACGCCTTTCAAACGATTCTGATAGCGAATTATTGGGCCGGGGGCCGTAACCCCCAGCCGAAATTTTGCGCGCGACGGACGGCCGGCGTTATTGCGTCGGCGCTTTCCAGGTCGGCGGCGGCGCGGGCTTGGTTTCCGGCGCTGCGGGGGTCGGCGCCTCGCTCTTCGGCGTCTCGCTCTTGGGCGCTTCCGTTATCGGGGCGTCGGCGGCGGGCGCGGCGGCCTTCGGGGCTTCGGCCTTTGGCGGCTCGGCGGCGGGCGCTTCGCTCTTGGGCGCTTCATTCCTTGGCGCGTCGGCTTTCGGCGCTTCCGCCGGCGGCGGAGCCTCCTGGGTCGGGCGCAGGGCCGGCGCCTCGGCGGCCGGCGGGGCTATGGCTGGGGCAGACGGCGCCACGGGCGCGGCGGCCGGCGGCGCTTCGACGGGCGCGCTCTGCTGGCGCTTCTGCTGGGCGCGCTGAAGCTGTTCGAAAATGCTGTCCTTGCCGGGCTCCGGCGCGATTGGCTCCGGCGCCGCCGCGCCCTTGTCGCCCTTATCGCCTTGCGCGTCCGGCTTCTTGATCTCCTTGAACTTGATCGAGCCCTGGTCGATCGCCTTCGTCCAGTCGTCGCCGCCTTCGGCGCGGCGCTCCCAGGCCGGCAGCACGGTCAGCGCGATGCTGGTGATGAAGAAGATCGTCGCGAGAATGCCCGTGGCGCGGGTGAGGGCGTTGGCCTGGCCGCGGCCGGTGAAGACGCCGCTGCCGCCCATGCCCAGCGCGCCGCCCTCGGACTTTTGATAAAGCACGAGAATGACCAGCGCCGTCACCACCATCAGGTGGATCGCGATAATGACCTGCTGCATGTGAACCCTTCCCGGCGCGCCGG
>CAZCJY010000456.1:0-1513 GCA_964498975.1 uncultured Methylocystis sp. | reverse complement strand
CTAGTGTCCTGATCGATAAATTCGCCTCATTCTGGCCTGATAGCGTGGAGGCCAGAATGGCGAAGGGTAAAGCTTCGACGATTGTGCTGTCGACGGAAGAGCGGCGAGAGCTGGAGTCGCACCTCTCTTCATCGCAGCATGCAGCCGCCGAGTCGGGTTTTCGGGCACTGTCCAACTCCAAAGCGTGCTAATCTTGTATTTGATCCTCAGCAGGTTGAGGCGAACTGTGAGGCGGCGCGAAATCATCAACGTGTTTGGCGGCGTGGCCCTCGCATGGCCATTTGTGTTGCGCGCGCAGCAGCCCGGTCGAATACGGTGGATCGGTTTGATGATGGCGAATGCCGAAGGTGATCCTGAAGGACAGACCCGTGCGGCCGCCTTTCGTGAGGGGCTGCGGGAGCTGGGCTGGTCAGAGGGGCGCAACCTCCGAATTGACTATCGCTGGGCTGCCGGCGAGCCTAAGCGTGCGAATGCGTACGCGAGAGAGCTTGTGAGTCTTGGGCCCGATGTGATCGTGGCGAACGGATCACCGGCGTTGGACGCATTGCACCGAGCGACACGCACCATCCCCGTTGTATTCGTCGTGGTCGTCGATCCGGTGGGTGCCGGCTACGTCCGGAGTCTGGCGCAACCGGGCGGCAACATTACCGGCTTCAGTACATTCGACCCGGATATTGGCGGCAAATGGCTCGAGTTGCTTCAGGAGATCTCGCCTAGTGTAAAGCGGGTTGGGATCATCTCAGATCCAGCCTTCAGGGGATTTGCCGCCCTCTTGCGCGAAATTGAGCGTATGGCCCCGAGCTTTGGACTGAAATCGACAACCCTGGTCTTTCACGAGGCCATCGACGATATCGAAGCCGCTGTCGCTGCATTCGCACGAGAGCCAGGGGGAGCGCTGATTGTACTGCCTACCGCCGTCAACAATATACATCGCAAGCGACTTTTCTCGTTGGCCGCCCGTCATCGTCTGCCGGCAATCTATCCATTTCGAGTCTACGCCCGCGACGGCGGCTTGATGTCCTACGGATTTGACCCCAGCGAACTGTTCCGCCGAGGTGCTTCCTATGTAAGTCGCATCCTCAACGGCGAGAACCCGGCCAAGCTTCCAGTGCAGGCACCAACCAAATTCGAGCTGGTCATCAACCTCAAGACAGCGAACGCGCTTAGCCTCAGGGTACCCGAGGTGGTGCTGGCTCGCGCCGTAGAAGTGATTGAGTAAGTTTGGCGCTGAGCGTCCGGTTTGGGTCACTAGCGGTAGTCGATCACCGGAGCGCGATTGTCCGATTTCGGGGCGAAGCGGCCGGGATGAGTTTGTTATCACACGCCCTGGAAGAACGCTGACTGATCCCGTGGGAACCTGCGGAACATCCGAATCCGCCGCTTTTCCGGCGAGAGCAGTTGCGGATTGAGCCGATAACAGCCTTTGCCGTCGGCAGTGATGATTTGCCGCTAGTGTCCTGATCGATAAATTCGCCTCATTCTGGCCTCCACGCTATCAGGCCAGAATGAGGCG
>CAZCJY010000455.1:1124-1529 GCA_964498975.1 uncultured Methylocystis sp. | reverse complement strand
GGTGGCCTGCGTCGACAAGGCGCGAGTCGATCTCGACGATCGCGTCGCGAAGAGCGTCGGCGGCTTGCTCGGCCGCCACAATAGCGGCGTCGATCTTCTCGGCGCTTGCCGCATCGTCTTCGGCGCCGTTGATTAAGAGATTGCGCCGATCTATGCGCGACAGTTCAAGCACATTGTTCGCGGCGTCGAATCTCGCCTGCAGCGCAGCGCGCCGCTTTTCGAGCGCGTCGATCTCGCCCTCAAGCGCGGCCGTGGCGCTCTTCTTTTTTCCAGCAAATAGTTTCATTCGTCGATTCCCTGCGGTTCACTTTCCAAGATACGCGCTCGGCGCCCAATGTGAATCCCCCGCGCTTCACCAAATTCGCCACGCGCTTCGCCAAATTCGCCACGCGCACATTTCGGCGC
>CAZCJY010000455.1:0-1114 GCA_964498975.1 uncultured Methylocystis sp. | reverse complement strand
GCCTGCGGGCCTCATAAAAGCGCCAGGCGCCGCTTGGCAGCTGGAAGACGAGTCAGAACCGCGGGGCGATTCGATACAGCGTCGAAGACGAAAGTTTGGTAATGGCCAGCGCAGCGCCGTGCTCGACAAGCCGATCGCCTTCCTGCGCGGGCTCGCCGACTTGAAGAGCGGCGAGCGCGGCGCGCGCATCGCGCAGGGCGGCCTCAAGTCCGACGATCGTTTTCCGCAAGGCGTCTTCTGGGCTCACGGCTTACCCCTCCGCCGCAGCATGGCGACTTGCACAATCGCCGCCGCCGGCTTCCGCCCGCGCGGCGGCCGGCGTTCGGGAAGGCGTGTGATGCGATCATGGCGATCGATCTGCATCTCCGTGAAGCGCGGGCTATGGCCGGCGCGCTTGAGATCGACGAGGTGCCAGACCGACGCGCGCAACTCACGCAGGCGCGCGGTCGCGGCGGATTTCTTGAGCGGCGCGTCGTCGTCAGTCATGGGCGCGCTCTCCGCGCAAGACGATCAGCGTCCTCTTGCCCGTCACGACGTTCTCGATAACGAGATGGTCCGGCCAGCCTTCTACCGGCTTTGTCCACCAAGATTCACGCTCGGCCGCGCGCGCCGCCATATCCGCGTATATGCGCTCCACGCCTTGCTGCGCGAGCGCCGCGACGATGGCGTCACGGTTTGCTGCCAACATCGGCTTGAACCGCGCGAAGGCTTGCTCCGGCCCTTCATAGGCGAGCCTGCCAGATGGCGATGCCATCAGGCGCACGCCGGCGGCCCGCGCCCGATCGATGATGGCGACGGCGGCGCTGCTCATAGCTCCCCCGCCACCCAAGCAATCGGACGAGCCGATTGCGGCGTTTCGGCCAATAGCCGGGCGAGCCAACTGACGACGTCGCGCGCGTCGCGGGCAATGTCGTCCTTCATGTAATCGGGCGTGTCGGCGAAAAACGCCGCCGGGTCTGTGTCGATGATTCCGTCGCGACGGAAATCAGCAAGTCGGCCCCAGACCCAGAGGATTTTTTGGTGATGCGGGGAACGCGCGGGCGTTTCTTTCTGCGGCTCGGCGCCGCGAATAATCCCCGAAGTCGTCGGGCGCTCATGCGTTGAAATCTCGCGC
>CAZCJY010000454.1:0-1537 GCA_964498975.1 uncultured Methylocystis sp. | reverse complement strand
GCGTCGTCGGCGATAAGCAGCGAACCCGTCGACGAGCCCATGAAGACCTTGACGCCCGCGGCGCCCGGCAGCCGCTCCAATTCGCCAAGACGGCGCGCGTTCTCATGCGTGCCGCCGACCCAAAAGGCGAAGTCGCAATGCATGCGTCCCCTCGCCCGCCCGACCTTGTCGGCAAGCTCCGCCTCTCCGGTCGTCAGCGGATTGGTGTTGGGCATGTCGAAAACGCCGACGACGCCGCCGAGGACCGCGCCGCGCGAACCCGATTCCAAATCTTCCTTATGCGGCGCGCCCGGCTCGCGGAAATGCACCTGCGTGTCGATGACGCCCGGCAGGATGTGCAGGCCGCGGCAGTCGATCGTCTCGCCGGCCGAGGCGCCGGAGAGATCGCCGATCTCGGCGATCCTGCCGGCGCGGATACCGACGTCGCGCTGACCCTCGCCGTCATGATTGACGAGCGCGCCCCCGGAAAGGATGACGTCGAAGATCTCCGGCATGAATGGCGCCTCGCTTGCGATGCAACCGCCCTAAGGCGAACTATTGTTGCTAATGCGCCAAAGGCGCGTGAGACTCAAGAAGCAGGCCGGCGGAGGCGGGGTGAAGCGATGACGACGGCGATCCTATTGGCGGACCGGGGGGTTATCGAGGTCGCGGGCGAAGACGCGGGGAAATTCCTGCATAATCTCGTGACGAACAACATCGCTTCGCTCAAACCCGGCGAAGCGCGTTTCGCCGCGCTGCTGACGCCGCAGGGCAAGATTTTGTTCGACTTCCTGGTCTTTGCGGCCGGCGAAGGACGTTATCTGCTCGATTGTCCGCTCGCGCTCGCCGCCGACCTCACAAAACGTCTGAATATTTACAAATTGCGGTTGAAACTGACGGTCGAGAATCGCAGCGGCGAATTTGAGGCAATCGCCTTTCCCGACGCGGCCGAACCGCCGCATGTCGACGCTCCCGCGATCGCGCCGGATCCCCGCGCGCCGCTCGGATTCCGGGCGCTGGCCGAAAAGGGCAAGGTTGTCGCGCTCGGCGAGCGCGCCGATTATGACGCGCGGCGCATTCACGCGGCCGTGCCGCTCGGCGGCGTCGATTTCGCCTATGGCGCGGCGTTCCCGCATGAGACGAATATGGATCGCCTCGCCGGCGTGGATTTCACCAAAGGCTGCTTCGTCGGCCAGGAGGTCGTCTCGCGCATGAAGCATCGCGGCCTCGTGCGCAAGCGCGTCGCGCCCTATCGCGCCAAGGGCGCCGCCCCGGCCCCGGGCGAAACGATTCGCGCCGGCGAGATGGAAATCGGCGTGACGGGATCGCGCCTGGGCGAAGAAGGCCTCGCGCTCGTGCGGCTCGATCGTCTCGCCGAGGCCAAGGAAAAAGGCGAGGCGCCCGTGGCCGGGGGCGTCGCCTTGGAGTTCGCAATCGAAAAGGGCGCCTTCCAGCCCGAGTGAGACTGGAAGGCGCCTGAGCTCGACAATCTAGGGGGAGTTGTTTCGAAAACGCAGGCTCGTGGGAAAATCCGCGTTCCGACGCGACGCCGTCAGGC
>CAZCJY010000453.1:0-1540 GCA_964498975.1 uncultured Methylocystis sp. | reverse complement strand
ATCTTAACCCAGTGTCCGTTTTTACTAGACCATTACACTGATGTGTCCGGCATGGCTTACAACTATGGTACTGATTGCGGCTGGTGCGACCTCGACAGGAGGCCTGACGGCATTTGCAACAAAGAGACTTCGTGGCACATTGACGCGAAGAACATCCCGAAACAATCACCATCAAAGGAGGCTTGTTATGACAACGAGTAATGTAGAACATCTGAGAAACGTAGAATATCCGAGAGTCGCATCTCGCGCTGATTGGCTGGCTGCCCGCCCGCAAAGAACTGCTCGCCAAGGAGAAGGAACTCACACGCCACCGGGATGCGGTGAATGCCGAGCGGCGCAGGCTACCGATGGTCAAGATTGAAAAAGACTACGTCTTCGACGCGCCGGGTGGGAAGAAGTCTTTGGGCGAGCTCTTCGCGGACAAAAGTCAGCTCATTGTCTATCACTTCATGTTTGGACCCGACTGGGAGGAGGGTTGCCGCAGCTGTTCGCTCGTGTCCGATCACATCGATGGCGCCAACTGGCATCTCCCGCAGCGCGACGTGCGCCTGTTGGCCGTCTCTCGCGCGCCTCTTGCCAAGATCGAGAAATTCAAGAAGCGCATAGGCTGGCGCTTCGAGTGGGTATCTTCCCTCGGCAGCGACTTCAACTTCGACTATGGTGTCTCGTTCCCAAGAGAGGAAGTGGCAAAGGACAAGGTGAACTACAACTACGAGATGTCGACGGCGTTCGGCAGCGAGGAGCTTCCCGGGCTGAGCGTGTTTTACAAGGACGCGGCCGGCGGTCTCTTCCACACCTACTCCACCTACGCGCGCGGGCTCGATATGCTGGTCGGCGCGTATAACTTCCTCGATCTCGCGCCGAAGGGCCGACAGGAGGACTGGGAGGAGCCGCCGGGCTGCAGCGACGGCCCGTTCATGCACTGGGTCCGCCACCACGATCGGTATGAGGATGGCCCGCACGCCTCGACCTCCTGTTGCGGATCGGAAAAACATCACACGTGAGCACATCGTTGCGGCGAACTACGATGGAGGCATTCTCATGAAATACCTATTGCTGGTTTACGGTGACGAGCAAGCGTTGAGCGAGACCGAGCGGCAGGACTGTTACGCGGAGTCCATACAGCTCGCACAGCAGCTTCACACGAACGGGCAGTATCTGGCCGCCAACCCGTTACAGCCGACGGCCATGGCGACCAGCGTCCGAGTGCGCGACGGCAAGCGGCTCGTCACCGATGGTCCGTTTGCAGAGACGCGTGAACAACTGGGCGGCTACTTCCTCATCGACGCTAAGGATCTCGACGAGGCGATCGCCATCGCTGCACGGATTCCCATAGCGCGCAAGGGGACTGTCGAGGTGCGTCCGGTCATCGAGTTCCCGGTCCCGCCGACCGGCTAGCATTTTCGATTGGGGTGTCGATTTTGGGAATCTCGTTCGACTAAGGGGTAGAAGGCAGGCGAGCCTGCTTGAAACAGGAACCTTTAACCACAGGAAGGAGACAAGAGCGATGACGACACACAAGACCGGAACACGCGAAGAG
>CAZCJY010000452.1:0-1561 GCA_964498975.1 uncultured Methylocystis sp. | reverse complement strand
GTGTCGTAAGTGTCGACCAAAAGGGTCGTGTCGGGGAAAACTTCGCTAAAGCAACGAAATGCTTCGGCTTCGGAAACGCAGGCTTCGACGAAACTATGGGCCATTGTTCCCACGACAGGCAGTCCATAGGTCTTTCCGGCCGCAATATTTGAGGTCGACGCGACGCCGCCGATATAGAATGCGCGGGCTCCCTTTGTCGCTGCGTCCATTCCTTGCGCTCGTCGAGCTCCGAAGTCGATCACCGTGCGACCGCGAGCCGCCGCAACGATCCGCGCGGCCTTCGTCGCCAGCATCGTCTGTAGGCCGATTTGATTGAGAACCAGCGTCTCAATGAGCTGCGCCTCGGCGATGGGCGCGACTACCTCGATGATGGGTTCATTTTGGAAAAACGGCGTGCCCTCACGCATTGCATAAATGTCGCCGGAAAATCGAAATTCCTTGAGCCAGTCAAGGAAAGGCTGCGGAAAAAGCCGCAAGGAGCGAAGATAATCAATCTGCTCAGATTCAAAGCGCAGATGCTCGATTTCATTGAGAAGGTCGTCCAAGCCGGCCGCTATCAGAAAATTACGCCGCGCTGGCAAATTGCGCACGAAGAGGCTGAACGTCGCCTGCTCGGTCATACCCAATTCGAAATAGGCGCAGAGCATGGTGAATTCGTAAAGATCGGCAAAGAGCGCGTTTCTGGACACGATCGCTCCTTCAGTGACGCGACCTGTCGGCGCTCACGCGTCGGCTACGGAATCTGCTCCAACAGCTGCGGAATCAAGCTGTTTCTTTTCGCCGATCACGGAAGCTGAACCGTTCGGATGGAACGATACTGTCGCTAGGCCGCCCAACGCAATAGTGGACGGCGACGCTCGCGACGACATCACGCGCGGAGAGAATGCCGATCTCGTTGATGTCCGTCGGCGCAAGCGCCACATTCGACGTTCGTCTCAGCTTTCTTCGATGACGACGACCGCACGGCGCAAGGCTTCGACGGCGTCTCGGCCCCCTCTCGATGTTAAGGGACGCGTGGCGGAAAGTCGCACGCGCGTTTCAAATCCGGCGGCGACTGCATCGAATGCGGTCGCGCACACGCAAACGTCCTGCGCCAGTCCGACGATCAGCACGCGACGGACTCCGAGGCGGCGCAAATGATCCGCCAGCCCCGTGCCGTCAAACGCCGAATGCTGGTCCCGGTCGAGCGCCTTTCCCTTGCTGACGATTATTGCGTCGGGCGGGAGGCGCAGATCGGCATGAAATTGCGCGCCCTCGCTGCCTTGAATGCAATGCGGCGGCCATGGTCCGCCTGCGTCATGAAAGCTCGTGTGGCCGGGCGGATGCCAGTCGCGCGAGGCGACGACGCAAACGCCAGCCGCGACCGCTTCCTCAATCAGCGCATTGACCAGTGGGACGATCTTGTCGCCGTCGGCGACCGGCAACGCGCCGCCCGGGCAGAAGTCGCGCTGCAGGTCTACGATGATGAGCGCATCGCCAGGCTCGAGCCGCATCGCATCGCTGGCCATTGTAATAACCCGACATTTCCCAGATGGCCGCCGGCCATGCGGAAAAACATGAC
>CAZCJY010000451.1:0-1574 GCA_964498975.1 uncultured Methylocystis sp. | reverse complement strand
GCAGATCGCGATCTTTGGCGACTATGACGTCGACGGCGCATGCTCCTCGGCGCTGCTCGTCGAATTCTGGCGAGCGGCCGGCGCGCCGGAGCCGCTGCTGCATATCCCCGACCGGATCGTCGAGGGCTACGGACCCAACGCCGAGGCGATCCGCGATCTCGCCGCGCGCGGAGCGACGCTGCTCGTGACGGTGGATTGCGGAACGACCAGCCATGAGGCGATTTCCGTCGCGCGCGGACTCGGCGTCGATGTCATCGTGCTCGACCATCATCAAGCGCCGGAGGTCTTGCCCGCAGCCATTGTCGTCAATCCCAACCGTCAGGACGATCTCTCAGGGCAGGGCGCGCTCTGCGCGGCGGGCGTCGTTTTCCTGACGCTCGCCGGCCTGTCGCGGGCGCTGCGCGCGCGCGGGTGGTGGAGCGAAGAACGGCCCGCGCCCGACCTCCTCGCCGCGCTCGACCTTGTCGCGCTGGCGACGGTCGCCGACGTGGCGCGGCTGACGCGCCTCAACCGCGCTTTCGTCGCCAAGGGTTTGCTGGTCATGCGCAGCCGCGCGCGGCCTGGCCTGGCGGCCCTCATGGACGCGGCGCGAATGGATGGGCCGCTGCGCGCCTATCATCTCGGTTTCACGCTCGGGCCGCGTATCAATGCCGGCGGCCGGATCGGCGAGGCGGGCCTTGGCGCACGTCTCTTGACGCTCTCAGACAGCGTCGAGGCGCGCCGCATCGCCCAGGAATTGGATCGGCTCAACGCCGAGCGTCAGGCGATTGAAAAGGAGACATTGGAGGCGGCGATCGCGGAAGCGGAAGTCCAATTCGCCAAGACCAACAAAATGTCATGTCTTGTCGTCGAGGGCGGCGACTGGCATCCCGGCGTCGTCGGCCTCATCGCATCACGCTTAAAGGAACGCTTTAACACGCCGTCATTTGCTATTGCTTTTAAAGGTGAACTTGGAACCGGATCAGGTAGAAGTTTAAGTGGTGTCGATCTCGGCTCGGCCGTTCAGCGCGCCGTCGATCACGGCTTAGCTCTCAAGGGCGGCGGCCACGCCATGGCGGCAGGCGTGACGGTCGCGCGCGACCGGATCGATGATTTACGCGCTTTCCTGAACGATGCGCTGGAGTCTTCGGTCGAGGCGGCGCGTTGCGACGACGCCCTCATGGTCGACGCCGCGCTCGCCGGACGCGGCGTCTCTCTTGAGCTGGTGCGGCGGGTAGAGCAGGCTGGCCCATTCGGGCAGGGAAATCCCGAGCCGCTCTTCGCGCTGCCAGAACAGCAGGTAGCCTATGCCTCGATCGTCGGAAGCGAGCATGTGCGCGCGCGGCTGCGCTCCGGCGACGGAGCGATGATCGACGCCATCGCCTTTAGAGCGGCCAATTCACCGCTCGGCGACGCGCTGTTGCGCGGGCAGGGTCAGCGGCTCCATGTCGCCGCGCGACTTTCCTGCAATGTCTTTCGCGGCGTCGAGCGCGTCGAGACTCTCATCGTCGACGCAGCACTGGCGAATTGATCCGGCGACTGTGGCGCATGCGCCACACTCGTTACGAATTCTTTAAGTGGGCGGTCTCCGCCGT
>CAZCJY010000450.1:0-1590 GCA_964498975.1 uncultured Methylocystis sp. | reverse complement strand
CGAAGCCGGAGAGCGCAATTGGCAGCCCGCCAAGCGCGGCGTTTAGCGCGCATTCGTCGCCGCCTTCGTCGATGAAAGCGCCGACAACGCGCCCCTTCGCCGTCAGCTGATCGACATGCCAATGGACGCGTTTCTCGCGGCGCATGTGCCGGGCGAGGCGGGCGCGCAAGCCGCCAGGGCCGTGCGCCGAACCGCAATAAAGATAATCTCCGGCAGGAAGCGTCGCCGCGCGATTTCCTGCGCGACCTTCGAGCGGCCCGTCGATGCGCAGCCACAGGACATAGGCTCCGGGCGTTGCGGGCGCTTCGGCCGCGGCGTGGATGAAGAAGAACATTCCGCCTGTTTACGCTTGTTTAGGGCCGGCCTCGACCCAGGCTCCAAAAGCGGCGACAATCCAAAAATGCTGCGCAGCAATTCCTGCACAAAAATGCTCACGCGACGAAAAATGCTGCGCCTATGCTGCGCGGTAAGCCTTTCAACGCCCTTACAAATTTCTGAAGCGGCGGCGAGATCAGCCGATCTCGCCGACCGCCTGCGCAACGCCGCCCGGACCGGTGCCGCGGTTCGCTTGCCGCCCGGCGAAATCGCCTTGACTGGCCTCGATCTGCCCGATGGCGCGGTCCTCGTCGGGACGCCTGGCCGCACTGTCCTCAAGCTCTCCGGACTCGGCCCGCTGCTCACTGCGGCCGCGGCCCGCAAGATCACCCTTGAATCCCTTATTCTCGACGGCGGCGACGCCTATGTCCCGCGCGAAAAGGGGCTCGTCGATTTTACCGATGTCGTCACGCTCTCGATCCGCGGCTGCGCCATCCGCCGCTCCCAGGCGCGCGGCGTCAGCCTGAAGCGCTGCGGCGGCGTCTTCGCGCAAAACAGCGTCGAGAATGTCGCGGACGCCGCCTTCTTCTCCCTCGACGGGCTCGGCGTCGATGTCGACAGCAATCAGATTCGCGGTTGCGGCGACAATGGCGTCATGTTCTGGGCGACTTCGGCCGGCCGTTACGACGGTTCGCGCGTGCGCAACAATCTGATCGAAGACATCCGCAATCGCTCCGGCGGCAATGGGCCTTACGGCAATGGCGTCCTCGTCTGGGGCGCGGGCTCCGTGCGCGTCGAAAAGAACCGCATTTACCGCTGCGCTTACACTTTCGTGCGCAATAACGCAGGCCATGGGATTGAGACGATCGGCAATGACTGCAAGACATGCGGCGAAAAGGCGATGTACGCCGAATTTGGCGCCAAGAACTCGACCTTCCGCGACAATCGCATCGAGGACGCCGGGGCCGGAATCGCCGTCGCCAACGCCGACAAGGGCACCGACGGCGCGATGGTCTCGGGCAACACCGTCATCGGCCTCAAGGCGAACCACCCCGATCCGGAATTCGGGCCGGACATGCTGTGGCTGACGGGGATACTCGGTGAGAAGAATGTCGAGATCGTGGGCAACACGATCGTCGGCCCGGCCTGGATCGGCGTCGCCATGGGCGGCTGGCGCGAAAATATTCGCGTCGAAGCGAATGACATTTCCGGGGCGGACTACGGCGTCGTCTGCGCGACCGGAGAGGGCGCGGGGGACGGCTATGTGTTGCGCAA
>CAZCJY010000449.1:0-1598 GCA_964498975.1 uncultured Methylocystis sp. | reverse complement strand
CCACAGCGCTCGCAAGGAATTCTATTTTTTCTTCCAGTGATGTTGGTATTGGGTTTTCCTCGATTAATCGCTCGACGAGCGCTTGGTCGCTTGCAAAGAACTGATCCTCGCGAAACTTCGGCAATTGCGCCGTGCCAAACATGGCGTCGTCGCGCACGAGCAGCGGCGGGCTTACTTCCGTATAGCCATGCTGATCCGTATGCAGATCGAGCATGAATTGCGCGAGCGCGCGCTCCAAGCGCGCGAGGGCGCCCTTGTTGACGACGAAACGCGCGCCGGAAAGTTTCGCCGCCGTTTCGAAATCCATCAGCCCCAGCGCTTCGCCGATCTCGAAATGCTCCTTGGGCTGAAAGCCGAAATTGCGCGGCTCGCCCCAGCGCGCGATTTCGAGATTTTCTTTCTCGTCGGCGCCGTCGGGCACTTCATCGAGCGGCGTATTGGGAATGCCGGCGAGCGCATTGTCGAGCTCCGCGATCGCGTAGCGTTCGGCCTCTTCCAGCGCCGGCCAGTTCTCCTTGATCTCAGCGACTTCCGCTTTCAGCGCTTCGGCGCGCGCGGCGTCGCCCGCCTTCATCGCCGCGCCGATTTCCTTTGAGGCCGCGTTGCGCCGCTCCTGCGCCTTCTGCAATTCGCCGATCGCAGCGCGCCGCGCGTCGTCGAAAGCAAGAAGCTGCGTCGACAGCGGCTCCAATCCGCGACGCGCGCGGCCGCGATCGAAAATTTCAGCGTTATCGCGAATCCATTTGATGTCGTACATGTCAGCGCTACCAGGCAGATGGGAGTAAAGGCGAAACCGCGCAAACACGTCATGCCCGGCCTTGTGCCGGGCATCCACGCGGCGCCGCTACCACAGCATGTCTAACCATGCCGCAACGTCTCGGCGTGGATGGCCGGGACAAGCCCGGCCATGACGGCGGGGGCTTTTGTCGAGAGCGCCTTCTCCCGCAAGCGGGACAAGGGGTCAAGCGGCGAGATGTCGCCTATGACCCGCTGCCGCCCGCCGCCGATTGCGCGGCGGCGCGCTTCTTTTCCACCATCCGCACGGCGTAGATCGACGCTTCGTAAAGCAGCACGCCTGGAACCGCGAGCGCGAGCTGCGAGAATACGTCCGGCGGGGTCAGCACCGCCGCGACGATAAACACCAGCACGACAGCGTAACGGCGTTTTTCTTTCAAGAATTCCGACGAGACGATGCCGATCTGCCCGAGCAGCGTCAGAATCACCGGAAGTTGGAAAACAATACCGAAGGCAAGCACCAGCGTCATGATGAGCGAGAGATATTCCGAGACGCGCGGCAGCAATTCGATCTGCGCCTTGCCCGGTTCATTGGCCTGCTGCATCCCGATGAAGAAGCGCAGCAAATTCGGCATCACCAGAAAATAAACCACGAGCGCGCCGAAGGCGAAGAAGATCGGCGTCGCAAAAAGATAGGGCCGGAAGGCCGCCCGCTCATGCTTGTAGAGTCCGGGCGCGACGAAGGCGTAAATCTGCGACAGCACGACCGGACAGGAGAGAAACGCCGCCGTAAACAGCGCGACCTTTATCTGCGTGAAGAAATATTCCTGCGGCGCGGTGTAGATGAGTTTTGCTTCCGGCCC
>CAZCJY010000448.1:0-1602 GCA_964498975.1 uncultured Methylocystis sp. | reverse complement strand
CGCCGCGCCCATTGTCGCACGAGGCCGTTCTTCTGGCCGATGCGGGCTTCGTCCTTACATGAGGGCTCCCCTGTCAAGAGCGGTATGGATTGCGAATACCGACGATTTGTCGATCGTTATTTCGGATTCGATTGAGCGGATTGGGGATCGCTTCTGCAAGCAGCGAGCGCTGCATAACCTTACATACGGTCCCGATCGTGACGTCCTGCGTCTTTTTAATCGGCAACCACAATGCCTCATGCACGAGGCTTCGACCCCGGCTGACGTGACCCACCTGAAACGCGGGAGCGAGAAGCTCCCATTGACGAAGACGGTCACATCCTCCGATCGATCACCGAGATTTAGCGATCGAAACTCACGCCGCGACGATGGCTCCTTCAGGCACGATGCCAAATTTGGCGAACCGCCAGACCGCGATCAACAATTTGCGCGCCATGGCGACGATGGCGATGCGGCGGGTTCGCCCTCGAAGTTCTCCCACGCGTTGCCGGAACCATAGCGCCAAGCTGCTTTCGGGCTGATAACGCAACCACAGCCAGGCCAGCTGTATCAACGTTTTGCGGGCGCGACTGTTGCCGGCGCGATTGATGCGCCTGTCGCGATCCATGCCGCCGCTTTGAAAAGGGGTCGGAGTAAGGCCAAGGTAACTCGCGATTTGTCGCCGATTTTCAAAGGACCGGTAGAAAATCTCTCTCGTCAGAACTGCGGCGAAATTGTCGCCAATGCCGCGGATCTTGCATAGGGCGCCGATTGTTCGGCTGGCCTCGTCGTCTTGCGTCTCCAAAGCCTCCTGATGTTCGGCCTCGACTTCGCGGATCATTTCGAGCGTCATGGCGAGCCGACGGCGCAAGCGGTTCAGTTCCGCCTTCAAGAGCGGCGGAATTGCTCGGCCGTCGCCTGTCTGCGCCGCATTAAGGTCAGCTTCCCATGAGCGCAGTGACGGTCTTTTCGAGATGCCCTGAGTCGCCAGCAACGCGGCGATGCGGTTTTCGATGCGGACTCGTTCCTGGACGAGATGTTCGCGCTCGCGATGCGGGCGCTTGGCGTCCTCTTCTGCAACGCTTGGCACATTGACGACCCGGCAGGCGTCATGATCTCCGGTGAATGTCGCAGCCAAGACACGCAACAGTCCTTGGGCGTCGAGCCGATCCGTCTTCGCCCTCCTGGCGCCTCTGGTTACCAGAATGCTCGTCGGCTCCACCACATGATTGATCACGCCATGCGCCAAAAGGAGCCGGTGAAGCCAAAAGCCGTCGCGCCCCGCTTCAAAACAACTTGCGACGATCACATCGACGCCGAGTGCGGCGACTGACTTGCGACGCTGATCAGAGATGAGGGCAAGGAGAGCCTCACAATCGCCAGCCTCCATGCGATGCATTTTGATTTTATCGTTCATTGGCTGCCGACACGCGACAACCCAGGACGATACGCTGAGTTCGATAGCGAGATAGACGACCGGACGAGAGGCGTTGTTCGTCGGCATGACAAGAGCTCCGCTGTGATGAATCGGACTGCTTCAGTTTGCCAACAGTCCGCCTGCATAGCATCTGGAACCAGATCTCGACAGGCGTTCGCGGCGGCAGATCGGCCAGATGCGCCTTC
>CAZCJY010000447.1:0-1611 GCA_964498975.1 uncultured Methylocystis sp. | reverse complement strand
ACGCAGCTCACGGGATCCGTGTCGCAAACGCCCGCATTCTGGCGCAAGCGATGCAATCGTTCATGCACGTCCGCCATGAACGTAAGGAAATGCGCGCGTCGTTTCTTCTCGACCGCGAGCGCGCCGAAGAAAAGATTCATCAGCAAGGTCTTGCCGCGCCCGACCGGCCCCCAGAGGTAAAGTCCGCGCGTTGGCCGCTCCTGTTTGCGAAAGGGCGCCGACAACGCGCGCATGAAACCAACGCTGGTCGCGCGCCGGCCGTCGAGCGCGTCGGCGAGCGCCTGCAGCTTTTCGATCGCGGCGCGCTGCGAGGCGTCGCGCTCCAATTCGCCCTGGGCGACAAGCGCTTCATATTGCTGAACGAGCGTTGGCGCGCGTGGCGTCATATGCGCCGCATCTTGCCGTTCGCCGCCTCAAAAGCGCCGGCGCGCAATTCGCAATAGAGTAGACGGTCCGGATCGACCGGCCCCGGCATCACGATCTTGCCGCGCGGCACGCGGGCGAAGCCCAGCCGCGCGTAATAGTCTTCGTCGCCGACGAGCAGAACGAGTCCATGGCCGGCCGCGCGCGCGGCGTCGAGCGAATATTTGACGAGCGTTTCGCCGACGCCCTGCTGGCGAAAGGCCGGCTCCACCGTCAGTGGCCCGAGCAGCAGGGCGGGAGCCGAGCCGACGAGAATAGGCGTCATGCGGTTGGCGCCGACGAGCAGCGTGCCGACGCGCGCGATGAAGGAGAGCGAGCGATCCGGCTCGACGCCCTCGCGCAGCCGATAGGCCGTGCGCGCGTAACGGCCCGGCCCGAAGGCGCGTTCGTCGAGTTTCTCGATATGCGCTTCGTCGGCGGCTGTGAGCGGGGAAAATTTGACGGCGAGATCGATCATGACCCTGGCTTGACCCTAGGCGGCAGGCCATATCACGCTGCGCCTATACGGCAAAACCGTCCGTTGCACGGCGAGCGGCCGCCATGCGATTTTGCGCCCCGGAGGAAGGCGCCATGGCGGAGTATCGCTTGCGCCGCGCGGGCGTGGACGACGCCCGCGCCATCGCCGAGATCAACGCCGCCGCCTGGCGCGAGACCTATGCGGCGTTGATGCCGGCCGAAGTTCTGGCGGGGCTTGACGTTGACGACTGGACGCTGGGCTGGCGCAAGACGCTGGGCGCCGGCGACGACGCGCAGGCAATCTTCATCGCGCTAGAGGCGGACGCGCCGATCGGCTTCGCTCGCTGCAAGCGGCAATGCAATCCGAAACTTGCGCCGTTCGGCTTCGAAGGCGAGATCGCGTCGATTTATCTGATGCGGCGCGCGCAGGGACGGGGCCTCGGTCGCCGCCTCATGGCGCGGCTCGCCGAGCATCTGATCGCCCATGGCTGCTCGAGCGCCGCCGTCTGGGTCTTGCGCGAGGCCGCGCAGGCGCGCGGCTTCTACGAGGCGCTCGGCGGCGCGCCTGTGGGGGTCGAAGGGGTATGGGAGACTTGCGGGCTGGTCCTGCCGGACATCGCCTATGGCTGGCGCGATCTGCGCGCGCTCGCGGCGACGCTGTAGAGGATCAGCGCAGGCTTTCCATGAGCTGCTTGACGAAAGGCGCGCGCTTGAAGGTCTCGAGATCGAAGC
>CAZCJY010000446.1:0-1617 GCA_964498975.1 uncultured Methylocystis sp. | reverse complement strand
GGATCGCGTCGTGAATGATGACGAAATTGGCGTGATTGGCGAAGGCGCCGACGCAAATCGCCAGCAGGAGCGACAGCCACCAATAGGAAAGTCCGAGCGCGCCGAGAATGGCCGCGATGGCGAGTTGACCGACGAAGATCGCGGCGGTGATCTTGAACGTCACCGGATCCTTGCCGAAAAGTTCGCGCACCTGCGGATATTTTTCGAGGATCAGCTTTCGCCGCTCGACATGCGAGCGGTCGGCGCCGTTGGTGGTTACCGAAATGCCGTTCATGACGTTGCATCCTGTAGCTGAGTTGCATTGACGCCGTCGCGCATACGCATGGCCTCATCGCCGCCGCTCACCGTGAGGCGTTTTTCGTAGATGCGGTGAATCTTATCGACCTTGCCGCCAAACATTTCGATCGGCCGGCGCATGTCGGCGTTATTTTCCAACACCCAGCCCGCTTCGAGATGCGGAATGTGGAATTTCGCGCCACGCCGGCGCATCTCCTCGATCAGCGCCAGCAGAATGGCGCCGCCGGTCGCGCTTTTCTGCAGCCATTTGCGCGTGCCGAGCAGCAGCAGCCGCGCCGACTTGAATTTATGCGAACGAAAGCGCGTAAGAACGCGCGCCCAGCCGAAGGGAAAAAGGCGCCCGTCGAGATCGGCGAGAATTTCGTTGAGATTGGGCAGCGCGATCGCGAAGGACTGCGGAACGCCGTCGAGCTCGACGACCATGCCGAAATCCCCCGGCACGAGATATTGCAGCGCGTCGGCGTCCGAATCGAATTCTTCCTTGGTGAAAGGCACGAAGCCCCAATTGTCGCTCCAGCCGTCGTTGAACAGCTCCGCCATCAGGGCGGTCTCGCCCTGCTTCAGCGCCTTCATGTTCAACGGCCTGAGCTTCAGGCGGTCGCGCCATTCGCGGCGCGTCGAAATGCGCGCCGGCTTTTCAATTTCGTCCTTCGAAATATCGAAACGGTAGGAAAGGAGATCCTGCGCCTTCTCATAGCCGAGCGCCTCAAGATGACGCGAGAGATAAGGCGGATGCCAGGGCATGAAGAACATCGGACCCGCGTCGAAGCCGTCGACGAGAAGCCCACATTCCTTATTGATCGAAGGCGAGAACGGCCCGTTGATCCGCTCCGCGCCCTTGGCCCGCAGCCATTCCTCAGCGGCTTGCGTCAAGGCGCGCACGACCTCGATGTCGTCGATTGCGTCGAGCGCGCCAAATTGCGCATTGGAGGCGCCGACCGGAACAACGCCAGGCTTATAGACCTGCGCCATGATGCGCCCGACCCATTCGCCGTCGCGGCGCGCGAGAAATTTTTGCTCCTCGACGAGCTTGTAATGCGGGTTGAGTTTATGGGCGAAGACGGTCCAGCGCTCGATGTCGAGTGGCGGCGCAAAGCCCTTCGCGCCCGCATAGAGGAGACGCGGGAGCCGGCAGAAGGTCGCAAAGCGCGAGAGGCCGTCGACCGGAAGAATCTCGATCCGCGCCATGTGCAAGTCCTAGCGGTCAGAAGGCTCTAAGCGAAAGCGTCAAAGTGACGCGGGGTTGGCGAAAGGCCTAACCGCCCGCCATCGCCGCGGCCACGATCTGATGCGCCTCTTCCGTCACCGGCGGCATGTCGC
>CAZCJY010000445.1:0-1635 GCA_964498975.1 uncultured Methylocystis sp. | reverse complement strand
TGCCCGCGCTTGTCGCGGGCTCCACGCGCCATCGCATCAAAGATGAGAGCAAGATCGGCGGCGTCTTGAAAGTTCGTTTGCGCGATGCCTGTCTCGGCGTGGATGGCCGGGCCAAGCCCGGCCATGACGGCCTGAGGCCCGCCCATCACGCGCCTACGCGCTCCGGAAAATACGTCCGCATCATACGGTCGCGATAGGCGACGAGATTGGGCTTCGCCAGCGCCGCGTCGCGCATGGCCGTCTCAGCGATCGGAGAGAGCGCCGACGCTATGAAGGCGAAGACCGTCGCGTCGGCGCCGCAAGGCTTGTCGCCAAAGAGATAGGCTTTGTCGCCGATCAGCGTCGACAGCGCCTCTATGTCGCGCACGCCGAGCGTGTCGAGTTCCGCCGCGCTGTGACGGCCCATGCCCTGCGCCCATAGCGACTTGGCGATCTTGCGGCGGATAAACCATTTCACCAGCGGGCGCACGATGGCGGGGACGCGGTCGAAGAAACGCGCCGGGCCGCGTTCGAAATTGGCGTCGTCCATCCAGCGCGTGCGGGCGATGATCCAGTAGAGATGTTCTTCGCACATCTTTTCGACGCACCAGCCGATCGCCCTTTGCTCGTCGGTCAAATGCGCGTCGAAATCCCTTCCGTATTTCTTCTCGATATGAAGGCGGATGAAGGTTGAATCCGCGACGATCTCGCCGTCGTCATTGATGTAGGGCTGCTTGCCCTTCGGCGCCTTGGAGAAGCCGCCGCGGTCTTCAACATAGTCGAGGTTCGCCATCCTAAGCAGCGTCATCGTCTTGGTCACGAAAGGCGATGCGTCCGGCAGGCCGGCGACAGGTCGAAAACAGTAAAGCGTGATTGTCATGCGCCTCTCGCAGTTTGGCGGTCAGGCTATTGGGGGAGCGCCGGGCGCCACAAGCGCCGGCTGTTGCGGCGCCGGCGCGCCGAGCACGCGATTGCCTTCGATCCGCGCGGCGCTCGAAGCCACGAGCCGCAGCGCCAGCGGATAGATGACATGCTCCTGCGCGAGCACGCGCGCGCCGAGCGTTTCAGGCGTGTCGTCGTCGAGCACCGGCACGGCGGCCTGCGCGACGATCGGCCCCTCGTCCATCTCGGGGACGACGAAATGCACGGTGCAGCCGTGTATCTTCACGCCGTCGGCAAGCGCGCGCTCATGCGTGTTGAGGCCCCGGTAGGAGGGCAGCAGAGCAGGGTGGATGTTGAGCATCCGCCCGCGCCACTGATTGATGAACCAGGGCGTGAACAGACGCATGAAACCGGCGAGACAGATCAGCTCGATGCGATAGGTCTCTAACACCACTTGCAGCGAGCGCTCGAACTCCTCGCGCCCCGCGTAAATTTTGTGATCGACCGCGGCGGTCGCGACGCCGGCGGTTTTGGCCTTGGCGAGGCCCGGCGCGTCGGGACGATTAGAGAGAACAAGCGCGATTTCGGCGGGATATTTGGGATCCCGCGCCGCGGCGATCAGCGCGTCCATGTTCGAGCCGCGCCCGGAGATGAGGATCGCAGTGCGCCGCCGCGTCAATTCCGTCGATGAACCGTCATCAGCCCCCTCCCTGTCCCTCCCCCGCTTCGCAAACCGGGTGTTCCCGGTTTGCGCATCGACACCGAAGTCGGCAA
>CAZCJY010000444.1:0-1639 GCA_964498975.1 uncultured Methylocystis sp. | reverse complement strand
GCCATGGCGCTGTCGAGCGTCTTCGTGCTCACCAACGCCTTGCGTCTGCGGCGATTCAAACCGCCGGGGATCGTGAGCGGGGAAGCCGCCGCTGTTGAAGCGCCGAAAGTTGAAACGCAGCAGATAAAGCAAGAAACCAAGGAGGAAGCGATGACGACATTCAATGTGAAGGACATGACCTGCGGCATGTGCGTGAAGCATGTCACCAAGGCGGTGCAGGCGGTCGAGCCCGGCGCCGAGGTGAAGGTGGACCTCGCCAGCGGCAGGGTCGATGTGACGCCCGCGCCCAAGGATGCGGCGGTTCTCGCCAAGGCGATCACCGACGCCGGCTATCCGGCGCAGCTCGCATCCTGAATCCACAGGCGCGGCGCGACCCGCTTGCGTCGCCGCCTCTTGCGCGCGGAGATGTCGCCGTGAATTTTGATGGCGGTTTCGCCAGACAAGGCGCCCGATGACCCGTTCCCTCGCCGGAAAAACGCTCTTCATCACAGGCGCGAGCCGCGGCATCGGCCTCGCGATCGCGCTACGCGCCGCGCGCGACGGCGCCAATATCGTCATCGCCGCCAAGAGCGTGGTCGAGAACCCGAAAATTCCCGGCACGATCTACACCGCCGCCGCCGAGATCGAGGCGGCGGGCGGCCAGGCGCTCGCCGTTCCTTGCGACATTCGCTTCGACGATCAGGTCGAGGCCGCCATGGCGCAGGCGGCGTCCTCCTTCGGCGGCGTCGACATTCTGGTCAACAACGCCAGCGCCATTGATTTGCGCGGCATAGACGCGCTGGAGATGAAACGCTTCGATCTTATGCATCAGATCAATGCGCGCGGAACCTATCTGTGCTGCAAGGCGGCGCTGCCTCTCTTACGCAAATCCGCCAATCCGCATATTCTTACCCTGTCGCCGCCGCTCGATATGAACCCGATATGGTTCTCGCCCAACCTCGCCTATACGATGGCGAAATACGGCATGAGCCTTGTGACGCTCGGGCTGGCGCGCGATCTTGCGCGCGACAAGGTCGCGGTGAATTCGCTTTGGCCGGAGACCGCGATCGCGACGGCCGCCGTCGGCAATCTTCTCGGCGGCGACGAATTGATCCGGCGCTCGCGAAAGCCCGATATCGTCGCCGACGCCGCCCATGCGATCCTGACGCGCCCAGCCGCGAGCTGCAGCGGGAATTTCTTCATCGACGTCCGCGTGCTGATGGAGGAAGGCGTGATCGACTTCTCCGCCTATGCGGTCGATCCGCGGGTCGACGCCGTGCTCGATTTCTTTCTCGAAGAACCGATCAGCGCCAATGTCCGCAAATCCGCCTTTCACGTCGGCAGATAGACGCCTTCATGTAATGGCCGCGGCGCCGACGGCGATCGTATAGAGGCCGACGGCGGCGACGATGGCTCCGGAAAGATAGGGCGCGCGCGCGGCCAGCGCATCGAAACCCGGCCAGCGCGAAACGGCGTGACGCAGGCCAAGCGCCGCCGCGACGCCGACGAGAACGAGCGTTAGCGCCAAGCCGACGCTGAAGCAGAGCACCAGCGCGGCGCCGAGGCCGAAGCGTCCGACCTGCAGGCAGAGCAGAAGCACGGTGATCGACGCCGGACAGGGAATGAGTCCGCCGGTCAAGCCGAACAGGATGATTTGCCC
>CAZCJY010000443.1:0-1643 GCA_964498975.1 uncultured Methylocystis sp. | reverse complement strand
CAGAGCCGAGCGCTCGGGGCCGTCAAATTTCCCATAAAACCGGCCGGCATCGCTTGATCCGACGCGGCGGCGCGGTTAGGGCCTCCCCTATGAAGATGCGCCCGCCGATTCTCGTCCTCGACCTCGACGGCACCTTGGCCGACACCGCCCATGATCTGATCGGCACGCTCAATTTGCTGCTGGCGCGCGAAGGTCTGGCGCCGCTCGCCCCTGAGGCCGCGCGGCCGCTGGTCGGCGCCGGCGCGCGGGCGCTGATCGAGCGTGGCTTCGCCTTTCATGGCGCGCCGCTGACGCCCGAGCGCCTCGAGCCCTTGGTGCGGGATTTTCTCGCCCATTACGAAACGCATATCGCGGATGAGAGCCGCCTCTTTCCAGGCGCGCTGGCGGCGCTCGACCGTTTCAGAAACGCCGGCTTTCGCCTCGCCGTCTGCACAAACAAACCCGAGGCTCTGGCGCGGCTGCTCCTGGAAAAACTCGCGGCGGCCGATCGTTTCGCGGCAATCTGCGGACGCGGCAGCTTTCCGATGCATAAGCCCGACCCGCGCACGCTGTGGTTCACGATCGAGGCCGCCGGCGGCGATCCTCACCGCGCGGTGATGGTGGGAGATTCGAAGACCGACATCGACACCGCCCGGGCCGCCGGAACGCCGTCGATCGCGGTCGATTTCGGCTATACGGATACGCCGGTCGCGGCGCTCGCGCCCGATCGCGTGATCTCGCATTTCGACGAATTATGGGGCGCGGCGCACACGCTGCTCGATAAAGCATGATGGCGAAGATGCGTTGCGCTATGCGCGCCAGTTCCTATCGTCACGGCTAACGTCCGGGTCATTCTCTCAAAAAGGTTGTGCGACATGGAAAAGATGCATTTCACCCGAATGGACCAGGGCACGGACGAGGATTTTCAGGTTCTCAAGCACGTCCACGAACGCACATTGCGGGAGTTGCCGGATCGGCTCTTCGGCCTGCTGCGCGAATTGAGCAAGGACACGGCCTATAACATCACGCGTTACGACCATTGTCTGCAATCCGCTACGCGCGCCTTGCGTGACGGAAAGGACGAAGAATATATCGTCGTGGCGTTGTTACACGACGCCTGCGAAACGCTCGGCCCCTTCAATCACGGCGAGGTGATCGCCGCGATTCTGAAGCCATTTATCAGCCGCGACAATTATTGGATGCTGGCGCAGCACGGATTGTTCCAGACTTATTTCTACGCGCGCCATTTGGGTCTCGACCCCAATGCGCGCGACAAATTCAAGTCGGACCCCGCTTACGAACAGACGGTCGAATTTTGCGCCAAATACGATGAAGTGTCCTTCGATCCCGGCTACGCAAACGAACCGCTTTCGACGTTCGAGCCGATGGTTCGCCGTCTGCTGGCGAAGCCGTGGACTCCGCCGTAACCTGTGTCGGCTCGCGTGCGGCCTTGATCCGGCGCGGCTTCGCTTTGCGGCCGAGCCTACGCCGCAGCCGCCGACGCTGACATTAGGCCATAAAACCCCGCACTTGACGGGATGCCCCGGCCCCTTTTACACGGAAAGCGGCGTGTCAAAGGCGCGACGGGCGGCTAGCTCAGCGGGAGAGCACTCCCTTCACACGGGAGGGGTCACAGGTTCAATCCCTGTGCCGCCCACCATTAA
>CAZCJY010000442.1:0-1653 GCA_964498975.1 uncultured Methylocystis sp. | reverse complement strand
CCCCTGCTCGGAGATTTTCTACGACCAGGGCGAGGCGCTCGGCGGCGGCCCGCCCGGCAGTCCGGACGAAGACGGCGACCGCTTCCTGGAGTTCTGGAATCTCGTCTTCATGCAATATGAGCAGGTCGCGCCCGGACAGCGCGCGCCGCTGCCGCGGCCTTCTATCGACACCGGCATGGGGCTGGAGCGCATCGCCGCGCTGATGCAGGGCGTCACGTCGAATTACGACATCGACCTGTTCCGAGCGCTCACCGGCGCCGTCGCCGAATTCACCGGCGCGCCGGTCGATGGCCCGCAAGGCGCAAGCCATCGCGTCATCGCCGACCATCTGCGCGCCGCCTCCTTCCTCGTCGCCGACGGCGTGACGCCGTTGAACGAAGGGCGCGGCTATGTGCTCCGCCGCATCATGCGCCGCGCCATGCGCCACGCGCAGCTTCTCGGAGCGCAGGAGCCGCTGATGTGTAAGCTCGCGCCAACGCTCGTCGCCGAGATGGGCCAGGCCTATCCCGAGCTCCTGCGCGCGCAGCCGCTCATCGTCGACACGCTTTTGACCGAAGAGACGCGCTTTCGCGCGACGCTCGCACGCGGCCTCGCGATCCTCGACGACGAGACCGCCGCGCTCGGCCCCGGAACGAAACTCTCGGGCGAAACCGCCTTCAAGCTTTACGACACTTACGGCTTTCCGCTCGATCTCACCGAGGACGCGCTGCGCCCGCGCGGCATCGGCGTCGACAAGGACGTCTTCAACGCGGCGATGGAGCGCCAGCGCGCCGAGGCGCGCAAGGCCTGGGCCGGCTCGGGCGAAACCGCGACCGAGACGCTGTGGTTCGCGTTGAAAGAACGTCTCGGCGCCACCGAGTTTCTCGGCTATGAGACCGAGCATAGCGAAGGCGTCGTCACAGCGCTTGTGCATGACGGCGGCGAGGCCTTCACGCTGAAAAAAGGCGCGCGCGGCGCCGTCCTCCTCAACCAGACGCCTTTTTACGGCGAGTCGGGCGGCCAGGTCGGCGACGTCGGCGTCATGCGCGCGCGCGGCGTCCTCTTCCGCGTCGAGAACACGGTAAAGAAGCTCGGCGACCTCATCGTCCACGAGGGAGTCGTCGAGGAAGGCGAGATCGTTCCCGGCGCCGTGCTCGAACTCGACGTGGATCACGAAAGGCGCAAAGCGGCGCGCGCTAATCATTCGGCGACGCATATTTTGCACGAGGCGCTACGGCAAGTGCTGGGCGACCATGTCGCGCAGAAAGGCTCGCTCGTCGCGGCCGACCGCTTGCGCTTCGACTTCACCCATCCCAAGCCCCTGACCGAAGAAGAGCTCGCGCGCGTTGAAACGCTTGCCAATGAAATCGTGCAGGACAATGCGCCGGTCGAAACGCGCGTCATGGCGCAGGACGACGCCATCCATTCTGGCGCCCGCGCGCTGTTTGGCGAGAAATATGGCGATGAAGTCCGCGTCGTCTCCATGGGACGGCCCGATCCAGGCGTCGCGCATCCCTTCTCGGTCGAGCTTTGCGGCGGCACGCATGTTGCGCGCACCGGCGATATCGGCCTCATTTCCATTGTCGGCGAAAGCGCGGTCGCCTCGGGCGTGCGCCGCATCGAGGCGCGCACCGCCGAGGGCGCGCGCAACCAGCTTGTCGCGCAATCGCGCGC
>CAZCJY010000441.1:0-1663 GCA_964498975.1 uncultured Methylocystis sp. | reverse complement strand
GACTATGTGAAGGCCGTCGACGGCGTGACCGTACATGTGCGCGAAGGCGCGACGGTCGGCGTCGTCGGCGAATCCGGCTCCGGCAAGACGACGCTGGCGCTCGCCATGCTGCGGCTCATTCGCTCTGAAGGACCGATCGTCTTTCTCGGCCAGCGCATCGACGGCAAGAGCGTCGAGGAAATGCGTCCGCTTCGGCGCGACATGCAGATCGTCTTCCAAGACCCATACGGCTCTCTTTCTCCGCGCATGTCGGTGGCGGAGATCGTCGCCGAGGGCCTCACCGTGCAACGGCCCGAACTCACGCTCGATCAGCGGCGCGAGATCGTCGCGCGCGCGCTGCTGGAGACCGGGCTCGATCCCGCGACCATGGACCGTTATCCGCACGAGTTTTCCGGCGGCCAGCGCCAGCGCATCGCCATCGCCCGCGCCATGGTGCTGGAGCCGAAATTCGTCGTGCTCGACGAGCCGACATCGGCGCTCGACATGTCGGTGCAGGCGCAGATCATCGACCTTCTGCGCGATCTGCAGCGGCGCCGCTCGCTCGCCTATCTTTTTATCAGTCACGATCTGCGCGTCGTGAAGGCGCTCGCCGCGCATCTCATTGTCATGCGGCATGGCAAGGTCGTGGAGGAAGGACCGGCGACGCGGGTGTTTTCCGCGCCGGAGAATGATTACACGCGCGCGCTCTTCGCCGCCGCATTTCGTAACGAAGCGGAAACCTATTCGGTCAATTCATCCTTTGGAAAAGGCGCTTAGGGGTATCTGGAATATTGCTTCAGCCGCGCCCGACTGCGAGATGAAGCGATGAGGTCGATCCTGACCTGCGTCGAGGCCACAAATGACAACCCCCGCCCAGGCAGCGGCCAAAATCATCAAATCGAAGCGCGACTTCGCCGGGGTCGAGACCGCCGTCATTCTGGGTCGGAATTTCTTTGGGCTCGCCGATATCGCGGAAGACGTCATCTCGATTCCCTATGCGGAGCTTCCCGGCTTTCCGCAAGCGGCCGGCGTCGAGAACGGCGAGCTGCTGATCTGCGCGATCGACGGAACGCCCACGCTGCTGCTTAAAGGCCGCTCGACCTTCTATGAGACCGGCGATCCGAGTCTGATGTCCGCGCCGATCGAAACGCTGTCCCATCTCGGCGTGCGCAGCATTCTCTGCACGGCGCTGGCGTTATCGGTCCACGCCGATCTTGTGCCGAGCAGCGTCGTTACGATCACCGACCATATTAATTTTTCGGGGGTCAATCCGCTCGTCGGCGCACGCGGCGGCGACAAGGCGATGGTCAACATGAACGAAGCCTATGACAAGAGGCTCAATCGCCGCATCAGGCAGGCGTCGGCCAATGCGGGCGTTGCGGTTCATGAAGGCGTCTATATGTGGTTTTCGGGACCGAGCTTTGAAACTCCCGCCGAGGTAAAAATCGCGCGCCAATTGGGCGCCGATCTGCTCGGCTGGACGCTCGTGCCGGAAGCCATTCTCGCGCGCCGGTTCAACATTCCCTTCGCCGGAATCGCGGTGGTGACGGATTTTGGCGCCGGTTTCCTCGGCGGCAATCCGCATGGGGATTTGGCGCGCGGGCCGGCGGTCGCCGGCGTCGTCGCCACGAAGCGGCTGCTGCGCGCTTTCGTCAAAGGCCGCTAGATCACGCTGCATTTGGGC
>CAZCJY010000440.1:0-1677 GCA_964498975.1 uncultured Methylocystis sp. | reverse complement strand
TGAGCCACGCGGCAGCGAAGTACGGCAGCGCCATCATGGCCTCTATCTCTGCCGGACTTGTCTCTTCGAGGAACTTCCACTGGCCGCTTCCCGCATTATTGACGAGGATGTCGGGAATGCCCACATCGCTCATGATGCGCCGTGCGGTCGCCTGCGTCTGCTCGGGGTCTGATAGATCGACAGGATAGATGTGGGGTGTCGCGCCCAGCGCCGCTATGCCCGGAACGACCGCTTTAAGCGCGTCTTCATTGCGAGCCAATAACAGGACTTTGGCCGCTCCTGCTTGGGCCATCGCCTTCGCGATCGCAGCGCCAACCCCACTTGACGCACCGGTCACGAGAACGGTCTTTCCTTCTATTTGCATGGGAACGCTCCTCACAGCGCCGCATCCACGAGACCGCCTTTATTTTGATCGCCGGCTAATGCACCCTACTGAACATCCCACGGCTATATAGGACGCCGGCAGTTCAGTGCTACTACGACTTGGACAAGCGCGGAGCCTGCTTCTTCGGCACGGCCTCGTATTGAGAGCAGATAAATGTGTGGTCGCTTCACGCAACAATTAAGCTGGGCTCAATTGCATTACCTTGCAGGACGCATCGGCGTGGATGCAGGGCAACGACCCTGCTTCCCTCTTGCACGCACCGCCAGACGACGCTCTGCGGGAGTGGGTCGTCTCGACACGTGTCAACAGATCAGGCGTCAGCGATGACGACCAAAGCTTGATTGAGGCTGCATAAATGGGCTGGCGAGGGCAACACAATAGGGACGAGGATGAAGCCCGCGAGTGGCGCAAACGGCCACTGCAAGAGCGCTACGACTGGGTTAGCATAGCGATCTTCATCACCCTATTAGTGACATTCATATTCGCCCTGCGCAGCCGCTAACTATCGCTCGGTGTTTGCTTCCAGGCCGCTTCCTGGGAGAGAAAACGGGGCGGCAAGCTCGACGTAAAGGCGTCGCCACGGCTGATCGTCGATAAGACGCCAGCGATGTCCCGTTCCGGTCGTGTCAGACGCCAGCAGAATATCGCCTGGGCGCAACACAAACATCTCGCCGTCACGCGTAGTGAACTCTAGCGTGCCGGAGAGCGTAATGACGAATTGCTCGCACGGCGCGGTGTGCCAGTCGAGCGTGGAGCCAGCCGCGGTCTCCTCGAAATGCGCCATCTTGACGAAATGTGCGGCCCCGAGCGGAAGGTCGATGTGTTCTATGTGAGAGCGACCATCAGCTCCTGTGAACAGATGGACGCAACGGATTACGCTTGGAGCCATTTCTTCACCAATTGCGGAAGCGCGCCGCTATCCTGCAATCGCGCCTGAGCTCCGTTTACCACCTCACGCAAAGCATCGTTGCCCAAGCGAACGGCGACGCCAAGCCTCTCGTCGGTGATCTGCTCCTGCACGACGCGCAGTCGGGGCCGATTCCTGGTCACCCAGTGCATCACGGGAGCGAGCTTCATCACCCCACCGATTTTTCCCGCGGCTAAGTCGTCCAGCATCGCGCCGATGTCGTGATAAGCATAGGTGCGGCCGCGCTCCACGCATTACCGGTCAGGGGGCGCTTCTCGCTCTTAAGGCCTGTTGGCATTCTTAGCCTCCGATAGAAGCTTCATAATATCCTCTGGAGTCTCCATGACGTCTACGCAATTGTCTTCGATCACCGCGAACGTGATCC
>CAZCJY010000439.1:0-1679 GCA_964498975.1 uncultured Methylocystis sp. | reverse complement strand
GGCATGTCGGAGATTTTCGGTCCCTATCGGGATCGGCTCATCGCCGCCAACGATCCGGGGATTCTCGCAGGCGCTCTTGAGCGCGCGCTCGAAGAATCGCCGCAGGATCAGCGCGACAAGGCTGAAAAGCTCGCCGAATATGTCGCCGAGCGCTTTTCGCTCTCGCGCATGGTCGATCAGATCATCCAAGGATATCGCGACGCGGTCGCCGCGCGCGATTGCGCGGCATTGGAGCGTCGGGCGCAATGGCGATAGCGGATCATTCGGACACGTCGGCGGGACCGCTCGGCGGCGCGCACGCGGCCGTTTTCAACTATCAGCGCCTGGTCAACGCGGCCGTCTTCGTCTTCGTCGCGCTTGGCGCGGTCGGCGTCGTCGATCCCTCGCCTTACGACTTCGCCTCGCTCGTCGCCCTGCCCTTGTGGTTCCTGGGCGGCTTCTCCATCAACCGCAGCTTTGTTCTTTTCGGCTTCCTGATCCTCGCCTACACGATGATGGGATTCTTCGCGCTGATGCCCTATTGGGACAGCGCCGATTCAGCGCTCTACCAATATCAATCCGCCTATCTGGCGCTCACGGGGCTGTTTTACGCGCTCTTCATGGGCAACCGCACCAATGAGCGCGTCGAACTATGCCTCATGGCTTACACGACCGGCGCGGCCATCGCCGCCCTCTGCGGCATTCTCGGCTATTTCAACGTCGCCGGCCTGGGCAATGAGATATTCACCCATGCCGGACGCGCGTCGGGCACCTTCAAGGATCCGAACGTGCTCGGCTCCTATCTCATTCTCGCGATCATCTATCTCGCGCATAACCTCATTCTGGGCCGGGCGCGGAGCGTCATATTGACTGCGTCGCTGCTGCTCGTTGTCTTCTCCGGCATGTTTCTGTCCTTCTCGCGCGGCTCTTATGGCGCGACCTTCGTCTCCTTCTGCCTGATGATCGCTTCCGTGTTTCTCACGACGCGCGATTTGAGAATGAAAAGGCGCATCGTCATCACGGCGGCGGCGGCGCTCGCGATGGTCGCGCTTGTCGTCGTCGCGCTGCTGTCGATTCCGGAGACGCGCGAATTCTTCGAACTGCGCACGGTGGCGGCGCAGGATTACGACGAGGGCGCGACGGGGCGTTTCGGCAATCAGATGCGCTCGATCCCCATGCTGCTCGAACGCTTCGGCGGTTTCGGGCCTTTACGTTTCCGCCTCTTCTTCGAGATGGAGCCGCACAACTCCTATGTCGGCGCCTTCGCCAATAATGGCTGGATCGGCGGCTTCCTTTTCTTCCTGCTGGTCGGCGTCACCGCTTATGTCGGATTGCGCTTGATGTTTTCATCGTCGCCGAGCCAGCGTCAGGCGCAGGTCATCGTGCCGACGCTTCTGGCGCTGTTCCTGCAAGGCTTCCAGATCGACATCGATCACTGGCGTCATGTCTTTTTCATGCTCGGCGCTGTATGGGGCCTTGAGGCGGCGCGGCAGCGGTGGGCGGCGTCGCAAAGTCATTTGTATGAAAGCAAATCCCTTGGTCCCTCACCTCTCCCTCTCCCTGCTTGGGGGCGAGGTGAAGAGAGGGGCTTGAGCGATTAGCGCGATCGAACCTTTTTAGTTTTCGACGATTGTAATTCCATCTCCGCCACCGGCCGCTACCTCGCGGAGGCGATGGCGAAAAGGCCGATGGCGGAGATG
>CAZCJY010000438.1:0-1681 GCA_964498975.1 uncultured Methylocystis sp. | reverse complement strand
GCTCGCGAAGGAAAGATCGGTCGGATGGACGATTGATTTGGGCTGTTCGCCATTCATCTGCATCGGCTCCTATGTCCCATATATGAAACTATATGCGCCGGCCTTCAGCGCAACGACCCGCTTTGTCGCAGCCTAATTCTGATCCATGAGCGCCTGCGCGACGCGCTCGACAAGTTCGGTCTCGGGAACGGCGATCTGCGCCGGGCGCGCCGCCTTCCATTCTTCATTGGTGGCGAAGTTCGCGGCGGCCTGCGCGCCGGCGACGAGATCCTTGATCGTCACTTCCCCTCTCGCCTTTTCGTCCGAACCCTGGATGACGACGAGCGGACTGTTGCGCCTGTCGGCGTATTTCATCTGCGCCTTCATGCCGGCGGCTCCCAGATAAAGTTCGGCGGCGATTCCGGCGCCGCGCAGTTGCGCCGCCATACGCTGATAATCGGCAAGCCGGTCGCGATCGAGAACCAGCACGACGACGGGGCCGACATGCTGGCCCGTCGAGACGATCGGGCTGCCGATGAGTTTCAAGGCCGCGAAAAGCCGCGAGACGCCGATGGAGAAGCCGGTCGCGGGCGCGTTCTCGGGTCGAAAGCGCCCCACGAGGCCGTCGTAGCGCCCGCCGCCGCCGACCGACCCAAAGCGCACGGGATGGCCCTTTTCATCCCGCGCCTCGAAAGTCAGATCGGCCTCGAAAACGGGGCCGGTGTAATATTCGAGCCCGCGCACGACGGATGGGTCGACGCGAATTCTGTCCGGCCCGAAGCCCGCGTCGCGCGCCAAATCTTCGATCTCCAGCAATTCTTCCGCGCCCTGCGCGCCGACCTCGCTCTTGCCAAGCAAGCCGAAGAGATCGAAGGCGGGCTTGCCATCTCTATATTGGCCGCCGAGGCTGAAGGAGAGGATCGTGTGGATGGCGGGCAGGTCCAAGCCGGCGCCTTTGGTGAAGTCGCCGCTTTCATCCTTGCGGCCTTCGCCCAGCAATTGCCGCACGCCGTCGGGGCCGAGCCGGTCGAGCTTGTCGATGGCGCGCAGCACGACGAGGCGGCGGCCGGCGTTCTCCTCGCCCGTGAGGCCGATGGACTGCATGACGCCGTCGAGAACCTTGCGGCTATTGATCTTGATGACATAGTCGCCGCGCGCGATCCCGAGGCGCTCCATCGCGTCCGCCGCCATCATGCAGATTTCGGCGTCGGCGGCGGGCGAGGCGGAGCCGACCGTGTCGGCGTCGAACTGCATGAATTGCCGGAACCGTCCCGGCCCCGGCTTCTCATTGCGATAGACCTGGCCGACGCGATAGGAGCGATAGGGCTTCGGCAGCCGGTCGAAATTTTGCGCAACAAAACGCGCGAGCGGCGCGGTGAGGTCATAGCGCAGCGAGAGCCACTGCTCGTCGTCGTCCTGGAAGGAGAAGACGCCTTCATTGGGACGATCCTGATCGGGCAGGAATTTGCCGAGCGCGTCGGTGTATTCGATCGCCGGCGTCTCCAGCGCCTCGAAGCCATATAGCTCATAGACCGAGCGGATGACCTCCAACATGCGGCCCGCGGCGGCGAGTTCGCCCGCCTCGCGATCGGCAAGGCCGCGCGGGGTTCGCGCCTCGACTTTGGACTTGTTTTCTTCTTTGGACATGCCGCTTGGTTCCACTGCGCAACGCCCACCCTCCCCTTGAGGGGGAGGGTCGCAT
>CAZCJY010000437.1:0-1686 GCA_964498975.1 uncultured Methylocystis sp. | reverse complement strand
TCAGCCCCAGAAACGGCGCGGCGAGGACAAGCGGCAGGCCGGTCGCCGCCCAATGCGCCGCGCATTTGACGAGCACGGCGAGCTCCAGCGGCGCGTCGGCGAAGTGAAAAAGATCAAGCGAACCGTCTTCGGCGTCTGCCTGAAAGAGACGGTCGAGACAAAGCAGCGTGGCGAGCAACGCGGCGATCCAGAGAATCGCCGGGCCGATGCGCGCGAGAAGATTGGGATCGGGTCCGACAGCGAAGGGCACGATCGAAACAAGCGTGAGAAAGAAAACGACGCCCATCGCGCCGGAGCCGCCTATGCGCCGCGCGACGCGCCATTCGCGCAGAAAGAGGGCCGCAAGCGGCGAAGTCACGAGGCGGCCCCCAACGCGAGCTCCGCCGCCTCCTCCAAGCCCAGCGATTCATGTGTCGCAGCGATGATGAGACCGCCGAGCGCGCAATGCTCGCGCATGGCGGCGGCGAATTTTTCGCGCGATCCACGGTCCAGCGCGGTCATCGGCTCGTCGAGCAGCCATAGCGGCCGGAAGGCCACGAGCAGGCGCGCCAATGCGACGCGACGCTTTTGTCCGGCCGACAGCACGCCGACCGGCGCGCCCGCCACATGGCTAAGGCCCACGACCGCGAGCGCCTCGGCGGGCGAGCGGCTGTGCGCCTCGCCCGCACGGCCGAGATAGCGCGACCAGAAGTCGAGATTCTCCTCAACCGTCAGCGCGGCCTTCAGGCCATCGGCATGGGCGAGATAATGCGCCTGCTGAGGCAATTCGGCCTCAGGCGCGCCGCCCTCCAGCGCCACGCCGCCGCCAAGGCGCGGCAGCAGGCCAGCGATGGCCCGCAGCAGCGTCGATTTGCCCACCCCGTTGCGGCCCGTGACGATGAGCGCCTCGCCGCCGGAAAGGTTGAAGCCGACCCCCTGCAGAACGATCCGGCCGCCGCGCGCGACGATCAGATTCTCAACCCGCAGCCGCAGATCGGCATGGCGCTCGGCGTGCGGCCGATGGACGGCAGGCTGGGACATGGTCTAGGCAATAGAACGTCGCGCCGCCAAGCGCCAGAGCGGCGCGGAGGCCGTTGGCCGCTCGGCTGGCGCGGGCGAGACGGGAATGGTAAGGGACGCGATCATTCCTTGGGCGCCCCGCCTTCGCGCGGGCGCCTAAGTCTTCGCTAGCAGCGCGCGGCGCGCCCCGAGATCAGGGACTGCGGATTAAGTGACGAGACACAAAAGCTTAGAGGACTATGCGGCAAGACGATTCCGCTTCGCAGGCAACGCCTTGCTGGAGTTCAACGATCCGTTTTTCGCGCAGATCGACAGGCTGCGGGCCGATTTCGAGGCGCAGGGCAGGCGCTTCGTCAGCTTCGCCAATTACGACTATCTGGGCCTCGCGAATCACCCGCAAATCCGCGAAGAGGCGAAGCGCGAGATCGACGGCCTCGGGATCGGGGCGCTCGCCTCCCGGCTCGTCGGCGGCGAGCGCTCGCCGCACCGGCCCTTCGAGGCAGAGATCGCCGAATTCCTCGGCATGGAAAGCGCGTTGACGCTGGTCTCCGGCTATCTCGCCAATGTGACCACCATCGCCTGGCTGATGAGCGGCAAGCGCGACGCGATCTTCATCGACGAACTCGCGCATAACAGCATCGTCGCCGGCGCCGACGGCGCGCCCGCGCATGTCGTCAAGTTCCGCCA
>CAZCJY010000436.1:0-1692 GCA_964498975.1 uncultured Methylocystis sp. | reverse complement strand
GGTTCGCCGCTGCGCTGCTGATCGAAGCCCGGCTGCGCGTCGGTCAAATCCTCGCCCTGAACCATCACCTGCTTTTCGATGACGATCTTGCCTTCCTGATCGGTCTGGTCGAGCTCCTCGGTCTCCGCCGGGTTCTGTCCCGGATCGGCGACAAGGCGGAATTCGAGCTTCGCGGTCTGGCCGAGAATGGTCTTGAGCTGCTCGGGGTCTTGCAGACCGGGGACCTGAACGAGGATGCGGTCGTCGCCCTGACGCTGGATCGACGCTTCGCGCGTGCCGAGCGCGTCGACGCGGCGGCGGATGACTTCGATCGACTGATCGACGGCGCGGCGCAGCCGATCGGTGACGCCGACATCGGTGACGCTGACGCGGATCAGGCCGTCCGGCGTTTCCTCGACGTCGAGCGGCGAGGGTCCGCCGACAAGTCCGGCGCTGAAGCTGTTGCGCAACTGCCGCAGCTTTGGCAGGATTTTTTCACGGTCCGCCGGGTCCGCGACGCGCACTTGCACGCCGCGCGCGGTCGTGCCGATGCCCCCAGTGATCGCGACCTTCTCCTCGCGGAGAATGCGGCGAACGTCGTCGCGCAAATTCTTCACGAGCGTGCCGAGCACGTCAGCCTTGTCGACCTCGAGCATCACATGCGAGCCGCCCTGCAGGTCGAGACCGAGAACGATTCGCGGCGGCTCCATCCATGAGGGCAGACGCGCCTTCAACTGTTCATAATGCGCCGGCGACAACATGCTCGGCGCCACGACGAGCACGGCTGCCAGCGTCATCGCCACGATGGCGATAAACTTCCAGGTCGAGAATCGAAGCATCGTCCAACTATCGGTTAGGTGATGGAAATAACGGCGTCAGCTCTGCGAGCCGGGCTTCGTATCGCTAGTGTTGGCGTCGCTCGACTTGGCGTCGCTCGATTTTGCTCCGGCGGATTTGGCGCCGCCCTTGGCGCTCGCCGGTTTCGCGGGCGGAGGCTCATCTTTCACCGGCTCGCCCTTGGCGCGCACTTCGACGATGGCGGTGCGCAGCATCCGGATGCGCACATTGGGCGCGATCTCGACTTCGACCTCGGCGTCATCGATCGATTTCATCACCTTGCCGATAAGGCCGCTGCTGGTGACGAGCGTGTCGCCACGCCGCACGTTGCGCAGTTGCGCCAGCTGCTCCTTCTCGCGCCGGGAGCGCGGACGGATCACCAATATGTAGACGATGCCCATCACTACGAAGAGCGGGATAAGCTGTCCGAGCATCTCCGGCATGGTGGGCGGCTGCGCCTCTGGCTGGCCGTTGGCCGCCTGGCCGGTTTGCGTCGCCGTCGTCGGGGGATGAGGGCCGCTGGGCGGCGCCGGCGCGGCGGGCGCGGCCGGCGCTTCGGCTGGCGCTGCAGGGGGTTCGGCTTGCGCCATGGCGTCCGGGATCAGCTTCATCACGAGATCTCATAAGGTCGGAGCGCGACGCGAGAAGGCGGGGCGGCCGGAGCGTCGGAATGGGCGCGGACTATAGCCGCTCACTTGACGAAAGCAATGCGCGAAAACGGCGTCGCAGAGGACGTCGCTCTGCGCCGCCCCTTAACGCTAAATTGCGATCAGGGAACGTGAACGCAGCCTCGCGCGTTGCTCAATCGGGGGTTAGCGCAGGGGGTTAGCGCAAAGTTCGGGTGGAACGCGATAGGCGCGTGCGTCTGCGCACAGG
>CAZCJY010000435.1:0-1694 GCA_964498975.1 uncultured Methylocystis sp. | reverse complement strand
GTCCCGACGGCGAGAAGAACATCAGGAGGCCGCCGATCTGGCTGTCGGTGTCGTAAGCCAGGTCAGACAGACGCTCGATGTCCCAACGCGCGTCCTGCACCTTCACGGCGATTTCCTTGGTCTCGCCCGGCGCGATCGGCGTCGGGTCCGTCGACAGACCGCGGTCGGCCAACAGATAGTCCGGGAAGTCGGGCTTCGTCGTGAACACGTCAGGGTTCAGGAAGCGCAGGCCGGCCGCCGTATATTCGCCAAGGCGAAGCGGCTCGGAGGTCGTGTTCGTGACCTTGACGTTGATCGTCAGCTCACGGCCAGGGACCTTGTAGACGCCGCCGTTCAGCTCAGCCGACACGCGCTCCTTGCCGACGCCCGCCGTGCCGTCAGTCACGATCGGCGTCAGAGGCTTCTGCAAGCCCGCCTGAAGCGGGATCGTGCGCGGGAAGGTCGAGTTCGTCACGGCGTAGCCGACGATCGTCGCCAGGATGGTCAGCGCGAGAACAATCGCGCCAATGCGCTTGTCGTCGTCCGTCACCTGCTCGTCGACCTTGCCGGTGGCCACGCGCAGATAAGAGGCGATGACGCCCTTACGCACGAACCAGAACAGGATCCACGCAGCGCCGACCGCAAGCCACGGCAGATGCCACGCATAAACGCGGCTGATGCCATAGGTCTCGAGATCGACCGTCGAGCCGTCAAGCAACGTCACCGGATCGGTGAAGTCCTTCATGTCGCCCTTGATCTCGATCCACTGGCCGGGGCCGATGATCGGACCGCCGCCCTCGACGTTGATCTGCGCATGCACATGCCAACGGCCCGCGCGACGACCGCGCAGATTGATCGAGAAGGCGTAGTCGTTGCCCGGAACGAGCGACACAGAACGCGGCGCAAACTGCTCGCCGATGAACTGCGCCGTGCGCACCAGAACCGGACCAGGCTCGCCCGCGTTCAAGAACGACACGCGCGGGTTGGCCACCGCCTGCGGCCACGCCGAGAAGACGTGAACCTTGCCAGACAGAACCATCTCTTCATTGACGTTGACCGACGTCTTCGACCACTGAACGTCATACCAGTTCAGCGTGCGCATGCGAAGGAACGCCTGCTGCGACTTCTCGCCGTGGGCCGACGCAGGAGCAACCGCTCCCAAGGTCGCCGCCACAGCCGCCGCCGCGCCAATCGCGGCCAGCTTGACTAGCTTTCTCATCGATAAACCTCCCAGGTTCCTCTTTGGCCCGGACGGCGCCTCGCGCGCCAACCGGCCTTTTCCATCGCAGCGGACTCGGAGCCAACTTCAGCTTGCTCAAAGCCCGCCGCGTCTCTTCTTTTTCGAGGCGGCCGCGGATCGACAAACCCGCGGCCCTTAAGTCCGTGTCAGATGGTGTCGATGACCTTGGTCGTCGAATACCAACGGCCCATGAACCACCACAGGAAATACACCATCATCGAGACGAAGCCCGAGAAGAACGCCGCGACCGGCACAACGTCCTTACCGAAGGTGCGCAGCGTGCCGCGCTCGACCATGCGGATATATTCCGGCATCGACGTGCGGACGAAGTGGAAGCCGATCAGATCCGCAAGCGTCATCAGCTGACCATGCTGCTCCGTCGCCTGGTGGAACGCCGCAATCGCCGGCCAGTTGTTCGGGTAGAACAACAGACCCCAGCCCAGCGAACCAACAATCGCCGTGATCACATAGGAGC
>CAZCJY010000434.1:0-1698 GCA_964498975.1 uncultured Methylocystis sp. | reverse complement strand
CAGTCGGGCGTCTCGCATTCCCTGTCGCTCAACGATCCGCTGCGGCTGCGCGAGATTTCGCCGCGCCACTTCGCGGTGAAGGGCACGCCGACCGATTGCGTCATCATGGGCGTGCGCAAGCTCATGCTCGACCATCCGCCCGACCTCGTCATTTCCGGCGTCAATTGCGGCCAGAACATCGCCGAGGATGTGAGCTATTCCGGAACCATCGCCGGCGCGATTGAGGGAACGATCCTCGGTGTTTCGTCGATCGCGCTCTCGCAGGTCTATGACTTTTTCGCCAGCCGTCAGACGATCAACTGGGATTGCGCTGCGACGCATGGGGCTGATGTCGTGCGCCGGCTGCTCGCGGCGGGCATTCCGAGAAATGTGCTGATGAACGTCAACTTCCCCAATTGCCGGGCGGATGAGGTCGCGGGCGTCGCGGTAACACTGCAGGGCAGGCGCAGCAGCGACATTGTGAAGATCGAGGACCGCAAGGACGGCCGCGGCAATCCCTATCACTGGATTTCCTTCCAGCGCGGCGACTTCAAGCCGGGACCCGGCACGGATTTGCTCGCGCTGGAAGAAAAGAAGATCTCCATCACGCCGCTGCAGCTTGATTATACTGATCATCCGACGGTGACGCGGCTCGCCGCCGCTTTCGAGGGCGACACATGATCGAGCAAGGCGCCAGCGCGGCGACGCGCCCCAACCAGTTCGAAGAACGCGCGGCGCTGCTGCTGACCTTGCGTCAGGCGGGCGTGCGCGACATTTCGGTGATGCGCGCGATCGAGGCGACGCCGCGCGACGCTTTCGCGCCCTATCGTTTTCGCGACCTCGCCAATCGCAACATGTCGCTGCCGATCGGCTGCGGCCAGACGATGTCGCGGCCCGCCGATCTGGCGCGGCTGCTCGAGGCGCTACGCGTCGGGCGCGGCCATCGCGTGCTGGAGGTGGGAACGGGTTCGGGCTACAGCGCGGCGGTGCTCGCCCAGCTCGCGCGCGAGGTGGTGACGCTGGAGCGTTTTGAGACGCTGGCGATAGAGGCGGCGCGCCGCCTCGCCGCGCAGGGCGTCGCGAACGCCATGGCGCTTTACGCCGACGGGCTCGATCCGTCGCGCGCGCTGGGCCTTTTCGACCGCATCATCGTTCAGGCGTCGGTCGAGACGGCGCCGGACGCGCTGGTTCAGATGCTCGCGCCGGGCGGCGCGCTGCTGTTCGCTTGCCGGGAGCCGGCGAAGCCGGGCGAGAAGGCGCGCGAACGACTGATCAAGCTCGATCGCACCGACGGCGGCGGGCTTCGCGAGAGCGAATTCGGCCCGTGCCGGCTGGGCGCGGCGGTCCCGGGACTCGCCCAGGCGCTTTAACCGAATCCCCGCCGCAATTGCTGAAAAATTTTATTTTCGTGGTCACTCCCCGTTCATCTTAAACGGCTCCTTAACTCAATCGCTGCTACCAATTCCGCTGTTGATGTTGCGTGCGGGTGGGTCGCGTCATGGCTACAAAGCGTCATTTTGCATATTCGCGAGTCGCAGTGCGGCTCTTGGCGGCGGCAGGCGTGGCCGCGCTGGCGGCGGGTTGCTCCGACGCCTCCCGCTTCGCGGGCGACCCCTTCTCCGATCCCTTCTCCGGCTCGACCAAGACCGCGGCTGCTTCGCGCGGCGTCGATCGCGCGCCGACCGGCGCGATCGCTTCGCCTGCGCCCCAATCCGGCGC
>CAZCJY010000433.1:0-1704 GCA_964498975.1 uncultured Methylocystis sp. | reverse complement strand
GATCGGCGGCTCCGCCGATCTGACGCATTCAAACTTCACCATCACCAAAGGCATGGGCGAGGTCGCGCCGAACGATTTCACCGGCCGCTACATTCATTATGGCGTGCGCGAATTCGGCATGGCGGCGGCGATGAACGGAGTCGCGCTGCATGGCGGCTTCGCTCCCTATGGCGGGACCTTTCTGGTTTTTTCCGATTACGCCCGCGCCGCCATCCGTCTTTCGGCGCTGATGGGGTTGCGCGTCGTCTATGTGCTGACCCATGACTCGATCGGCCTCGGCGAAGACGGGCCGACGCATCAGCCGGTCGAACATCTCGCGGCGCTGCGCGCCATGCCCAATCTCAACGTCTTCCGTCCCGCCGACGCGATCGAGACGGCGGAATGCTGGGAGCTCGCGCTCTCAAGCCGTAAGACGCCCTCCGTCCTGAGCCTGTCGCGGCAGAATCTGCCGACGCTGGATCGCCCGGTCGTCGAAAATCTTTCCGCGAAAGGCGCCTATGTGCTGCGCGAGGCTGACGGCGCGCGCGACGTCACCCTGCTCGCTACAGGCTCGGAGGTTGAAATCGCCCTCGCCGCGGCCGATATGCTTGCGGCGCAAGGCCTGCGGACCGCTGTCGTCTCCATGCCCTGCTGGGAGCTGTTCGAGGCGCAGCCCGAAGCCTATCGCGCCCATGTCTTGGGCTCCGCCCCGCGCGTCGCGGTCGAGGCGGCGGTGCGGCTCGGCTGGGACCGCTGGATCGGCGAGCATGGCGCCTTCATCGGCATGACGGGTTTTGGGGCGAGCGCGCCGGCGGCCGACCTCTATAATCATTTCGGAATCACCACCGAGGCCGTAGCTGAGGCAGCCCGCGCCCTAGTTAAGGCTTAAAGAGACACGGGAGGCGACAATGGCTCTCATCACCCTGCGGCAACTGCTCGATCACGCCGCCGAGCACGACTATGGCGTTCCGGCTTTCAACATCAACAATATGGAGCAGGGCCTCGCCGTCATGGAAGCCGCGGCTTCCGTCGATGCGCCCGTGATCATCCAGGCGTCGCGCGGCGCGCGCTCTTACGCTTACGACATCATGCTCGCCAAGATGATCGAGGCGCTGGCGGCGATCTGGCCCGACATTCCGCTCGTCATGCATCTCGACCACGGCAATGCCGAATCGACCTGCGCCAGCGCGATCCGCTTCGGCTTCACTTCGGTGATGATGGACGGCTCTCTCAAGGCCGACGGCAAGACGCCCGCCGACTATGACTACAATGTGCGCGTCACCCGCAGCGTCGTCGATATGGCGCATTGGGTCGGCGCCTCCGTAGAAGGCGAACTCGGCGTGCTCGGTTCGCTCGAGAGCGGCATGGGCGAGAAGGAGGACGGGCACGGCGCCGAGGGCAAGCTCTCCCACGACCAGCTCCTGACCGATCCGGCCCAGGCCGAGGATTTCGTCGCGCGCACCAAGGTCGACGCGCTTGCGATCGCGATGGGCACGTCGCATGGCGCCTATAAATTCACGCGCAAGCCGGACGGCGCGATTCTCGCAATGAATGTCGTCGAGGAGATTCATCGCCGCCTGCCCAATACGCATCTCGTGATGCATGGCTCGTCGTCGGTCCCGCAGGAATTACAGGACGCCTTCAACGCCGCTGGCGGCGAGATGCCACAGACCTGGGGCGTGCCGGTCGCCGAGATTCAGCGCGGCATCAAATATGGCGTGCGCA
>CAZCJY010000432.1:0-1704 GCA_964498975.1 uncultured Methylocystis sp. | reverse complement strand
ATGCAATTGACGTGTTGAAACTATTCGAGCTATGAGCCTTTGCAAGGCGTGATGCCTTTCGCGCCGCACATTAGTATAGGCGGAAAAATGGCTAAGAAATATTCCAAATTTTCCCGTCTTGACGCTCGGACAATCTGGAAAAAGTCCCTGGTTGTTTGCAGTCTCGGCGCGCCGGTCGTCGCGCTCGCAATCGCGTCAGCCGAGGCGGAGCCGGCCGCGCAGACGCAGACATTGCCTCCGGTGACCGTGGACGCGCCGCGCGAGAAACCTCAGGCCAAGGTTCGGCAAGAGACGCCGCGGCCCGTCGCGTCGACATCGCGCGCGGCGAGCAGGGCCCATCCCGCCGGTCCAAGACCGCATGCCGCGGCGGTCTCCGGCGCGCGGTCCGCGCCGCCAAACGTCGCGGGGCCGTCATCGGGCTCCCCGGGCGTCGCGCCGTCGCCTCCTCAGGGAGAGATCGGCAATCTGCCGCCCGCCTACGCCGGCGGCGAGATCGCGCGCGGCGCCCGTCTCGGCATGCTCGGCAACCGCGACTTCATGGACACGCCGTTCAATGTGACGAGCTACACGTCGGCGCTTATCGAGAACCAACAGGCGCGAACGTTACAGCAGGTTTTGGAGAACGACCCGTCGGTTCGCATGAGCACGTCGGCGGGGCACATTCGCGAGAATTTCAGAATTCGCGGCTTCCCCGTGGTCGGCAGCGAGCTCGCGCTCAACGGGATGTATGGTCTCGCGCCCGACGGCCATGTGCCGACAGAGTTCCTGGAGCGGGTCGAAGTGCTCAAGGGTCCGGGCGCGCTGCTCAACGGAATGGCGCCTTTCGGCGCGGTCGGCGGTTCGATCAATCTCGTCACCAAACATGCAGGCGACGCGCCGATCACCAGCGTCAGCACCGATTACACGTCGAGTTCTCAGTTCGGCACGCATATCGACGTTGGCCGGCGCGGCGGCGACCACAATCAGTTCGGCCTTCGCTACAACGGCGTTTACCGCAGCGGCGGGACCGCGCTCGACGAACAGTGGAAAGTGCGCGGCCTGAACGCGCTGGCGCTCGATTTCCGTGAAGAGCGCGTCAGGTTGTCGATTGACGCCTATCACAGCCAGGAAATCTTCAAGAACGGCAGCGCCTTCTTTGCGAGCTTTAGCGGCATTGGAGTGGCGGCTGCGCCTCACGCAAGCAAGAACCTCTTTATCGGTTCAAACGCCCGATTCGAGAACGCGGCGGTCGTCGCGCGCGGCGAACTCGACATTGCAGAAAATGTCACCGTCTTCGCCGGCATCGGGTTTTTGGACAGCCGAAACTTCGGCTTCACCAATGGAACCCAGGCCCCTAGCGTCAATCTGCTCGGCAACTTTACTGGACCGCGAATCGTCAATCTGCGCGGCTACACCAATACGCTGTCGACGCAGGGCGGCATTCGCGGCCAGTTGGACACGGGCCCGCTGCGCCATCAATTCGTGCTGAGCGCCTCGGCGCTGAAATTCAGCAGCAGTTCCGAGCCTGGCTCCATCGGGCCCTATAGATCGAACATTTATCTGCCCGTCGTGCCGCCTTTGGCGCCCCCGCCGCCGGTCGTTCCGAACACGGCGTTCAATCCCAGTCGGCCGTATTTCGTAACCGATCCGAGAAAGACCGGAGAGACCTATCTGGCGAGCCTCGCCTTCGCCGACACCATCTCGGCCTTCGACGAACGCATCCAG
>CAZCJY010000431.1:0-1706 GCA_964498975.1 uncultured Methylocystis sp. | reverse complement strand
CCGCCGAAGCGCTCAACATCGCCATGGCGTTTGGCGAATTCAGCCACGTCGCCGCCTATAATGCGGGGCTTTTCTAGCCTTCCCGGCCGAGCGCGGGGAAAAAGCCTTTGCCGACGCGCCGCGTCGCGACGTCCCCGAGGATATCGCGCCACATGCGGTAAGGATTGCCAAAGACGCTCTCGCCGAGATCCCGATCCGCGAGAGCCGCAGCGAGGCAAGCCATGGCCTGGGGCAGATCGTGCGCATTCTCCAGATAGAGAAGGCGGGCGCCCACCGCATCTTCGCCCATCAGCGACATTGCGGCTGCGATCTCGATATTGTCGCGGCGTCCGAAAGCCACGCCGCACACGCAAAACAGAGAAGTCTCCCAAACAGCGGGATCGCTCTCGTCGATGAAGGCGCGCAGACCCCTGACGATCGATGCGTAGACCGCCTCTCCGACCGCGGTGATGATCTTTTCGAGTTCCGGCTGCACCTGTCGGAGAGCCTCAGGGAATTCTACTTGCGTCGCCATTTGACCGGCGGACCAGTTCCCGGAGAGCTGAAGAAGCTGGCCAAGAACGACTTGCGCCGGCGGCGCCAGCTCGGCGGGCAGCTCATGAGACAAACGCGACACGGCCTCCTCGAGGGCCTGATTCAGGCGGACGGCCGCTAGAGCGGATTCACATTAAACCGGCTCATATCCTGCGGCGGCGAAGAAGTTCGCGCATTCCTGCGGCGTGAACTCTTCGAGCACGGCGGCGATCCTATCCCAGAGGGCGTCGACGGTTCGCTCAGCGGCCTTTCGCAGCAGCGCTTTGAGTTTCGAGAAGGCCATCTCGATCGGGTTGAAATCCGGACTGTAGGGCGGGAGATAAAGCAGCCTTGCGCCTGCCGCCTCGATCGCCTTGCGCACGCCAGCGCCCTTGTGGCTGCCGAGATTGTCCATGACGACGATGTCGCCTTTGCCTAGCGTCGGAACGAGAACCTGATCGACATAGGCCTGGAACCAGAGGCCGTTGATCGGTCCGTCGAGGACAAAAGGCGCCGTTAAGCCCGTGTGGCGAAGACCGGCGACGAAGGTCGTCGTTTTCCAATGTCCATGCGGGACGCTGGCGCGCAGCCTCTCGCCCTTCGGGGCGCGCCCGCTCTTGCGCGCCATGTTCGTCGTCGCCCAAGTCTCGTCGATGAAGATGAGCCTCTCGGGATCGAGATCGAGCTGACCATCGAACCAGTCTTGGCGTCGCTTTATGATGTCCGGCCGGTTTTGCTCGCTCGCATGGGCGGTCTTTTTTTGAATGTCAGACCGCAGCGGTCGAGAAACGTCCATAGCGTCGCGCGACTGGCCTTAACGCCGCGCTCGGCGAGCAGCCACCCCAAGAGTTCGCTGATGGTCAAATCCGGCGTCGCCTTGATCAGTCCTAGCAGATAGTCGCGGTGCGGATCGAGCTTCGAGCGTCGCGGCTGCCCCTGCTTGCGCGCCGTTCGCTCGCCCGTCTCGCGCGCCCGCCGCACCCACACGATCGCCGTCGCGTCGCCGATCCCAAACCGCGCTGCGGCGTGGCGAGCCGGCAGTCCCGCCAACGCGGCGTCAATCACGCGATCACGCAAATCCTTGCTGTAAGCCCGAGCCATGCTTCGCCTCCATCGCTGTCGCAATGAAGGAATCACTGTTCACCCGATTCGGGAATCCCACACAGAATCGGAAAACGACGAACGTGCTCTAG
>CAZCJY010000430.1:0-1708 GCA_964498975.1 uncultured Methylocystis sp. | reverse complement strand
GCGAATGAGGACGACGCGCGCGCAAGGTGGGCTTGCGTGCGCTTCGCCGATCTTGCGCGCTCCAACGCCGAAGGCAGGCCGCGCGTGACGCGGATCGGAATCGCGTCGGACGGCGTGTGGCATTATTTCTGGAGCGAGGACTGAGCCCGTTAGCGGCCCGGCTTTTGCTTCACGGCGCGCATGAGCGACATTTTCAACCTCAACAATGAACTCCCCGCGCAGGTCGATTTCGCGGAAGCGCCGCCGGAAATCAACGAAGTGCTGAAAGAGGGGGTCGTCGCCTATCGCCGCGATCGCGACGCGGCGAACGCCCTATTCCAGAAGGCGCTCGCCATGGCGCCGCAGGAACTCTCCACCTATTTCTGCCTCTATAAAATCCACACCTATATGGGCGGGCTCGATTACGCCGCCGAGATCGCCGAGCAAGGGCTGCGCGAGGCGACGCGCCAAGCCGGCTGGCCGAGCGATCCCGAGCAATGGCCGGCGCGCACCGCTTCGCACAAGGGGCCGGGCCGTTTCGCGCTCTTCACGCTCAAGGCGCTCGCCTTCATCGAATTGAAGCGCGGCCGCCCTGAGATGACGCAGAAACATCTCGCGGCGCTCGCTACCGCCGATCCGACGGGCGAAGTCGGCTGGCCGGTGATCGCAGAGCTTGCGCACGGCGTCGACGCCGACGCTTGAAGCGAATATTAGATCTCGCGCTCCTGCTCATGCGGCTTGGCGTGCGAGCAGCCCTTCTCCTCGGCGCGTTTCAGCTCTTCCGCTTCGTCGCCTTCGATGGCGCGCTCGGCGTCTTTCGCCGCCCGCTCGACCTTGCCGCTTTCGACGAATTTCTTCGTCGCGTCATTATATTGCTTCGCGGCGGTACGGCTGCCTTCGCCTTCGTTCTGTGGCTGCGTTTCTTTTTGCATCATCATCGCGTTCTCCTGTCGCTGGCGACAGAACGCGATGGGGACAGCGATGTTCCCAAAACTAACCGGCGCGCCGCTCGTTGCGCTTGCGCGTCGCAGCCGCTTTCTTGGCCGAAGCCGAGCGCTCCGCTGCAGGGCGCGCCGCCGAAGCTTCGCCGCCGCGCTTGCCGCCCTTATGCGCCGCCGGATGTCCTGTCTCGGCGCCGCGGCCGGAGCCCGATTTCTTGCCGCCGCTGTCGTCCTTATTGACCGTCGCCCAGGCGATGCGTTCCGCGTCTTTCTCGGGCGCGCCGCGCTTCTCGTAGCTTTCCTCGATATGCTCGGCCTTACGCTTCTGCTTGTCGGTGTAAGCCGATTTGTCTCCTTGGGGCATGGCTGTTCTCCTTCATACGCAACACTCTTATGAGCGAAGGAACCGCGCGCCGCGGCCTATGTTCCGCCTGTCTGCAAACTTTGCGAAAAGACGGCTACAGCGCGCCCCAGAAGCGCATCGGCGCGCCTTGCGAAGGCGTCACGAGATCGCCCTCCCACATGACCTTGGCGCCGCGCACGAAGGTTCCGACCGGCCAGCCCGTCACTTCCTTACCGTCATATGGCGTCCAGCCGACGCGCGAGGCGATCCATGAATTGCGGATCGTCTCGCGGCGCTTCATGTCCACGATCGTCAAATCCGCATCATAGCCGACGGCGACGCGGCCCTTGCTGGCGAGGCCGAAGAGTCGCGCCGCGCCGGCGCTCGTTAAGTCGACGAAACGCTGCAAGGTGAGACGTCCCGCGTTCACATGGTCGAGCAACAG
>CAZCJY010000429.1:0-1727 GCA_964498975.1 uncultured Methylocystis sp. | reverse complement strand
CCATTTTATTCTTCTCGCGCAAAATATTCTTTTCCGCGGCTCTGGCTTTAGCGTCGTCTGGCCACAGCTTCTCGCGCTCAGCGTCATCGGTATGGGGCTCTTTGGAATCGCCTTAGTGCGATTCAGAAAGACAATCAGCGACATGCAATGAGCCCCGCGGAAAGCAACGACGCGGTCATGGTATGTCTTCGAGTTCAGTTTGATCGATCCGAAACCAGAGAAAGCAGGCGGCAAAATAAAAGAGGCGAGCGCAAAGAAAAAAGCCAAAGCAGCGTAACCGAAAAAGCACATTAAGAAGCGATGACAATGACACGTGCTTTGGAGGAGAAATAGTGTCCGCAGAGAATCTGCAATCAACCGCCACCTGGACGCCCGCCCACGCCATGACCGAAAAGATAAACGACTTCCGTCGTCCGAGCGGTGCGGGCTCGAGGATCCGCGACCTCGGGCGCCTGTGTAGTGAAGGTCTTACGCTTGCAGGCGCCATTTCGACACTGCCAGCGCTGGAGACGGAGCTTCACAGTTGGGGGTGTGCCTTGCGCGGGCAAATCTTGGAGATACCGCTCATGCCATCCGTGTCGGTAAATCGATCGCTTTCCTCAGTCTGGGCAGGCGCCAGACCCCACGGCCATCGCCGAAATCAGCCATTGGTCGTCAATCTGTTGCGCGTCTAAAATTCGTACGCCTTCTCCGAGGGACCAAATCGATTTTCTCAGCATGCGGTCAAGCGATGGCCTCGTTCCCAATCGATCAAGGCGCAACAGAAAGTGAGAAAGACCCCATTTGATGGCTATTCCGGTCAGAATTCGATATTCTCAAGCCAAGATGGCTCCTGTCACCCATGAAATGCCGCAAATCGGACCATTCATCCCGAGTCCCGGATTGAACTGCCGATCGACACCCGTCCCACGCTATCTTACCAATCATGTCGGGCATGCGAGTGAAAGGATATTTAGTATGGAGGCGAGCCACGTCCGGGACAACGACGCGGCCATGAACTTCTCCCGCCTTCAGAAAGGTGAGTCGTATTGAAATGACGCGCAAGAGCTGTCTCGCGCTTTCCGCCACGTTCGTTATATCCGCCTTCGTCATGTCGGACATCGGACCACGCCTCGCGACCTTCGCGTCCGGACTGGTTCTTGTCTTCCTCGCCTTGCTGGCCCAAGCTACCCGGCACGTTCTAGGCGACGTTTTGGGGAGCATTCTTCGGGACGCAGTTGGGAGGGAAGTGACGACATGCCGCCGGGATTGTTCGAACTCATCAAGCCGGGCATCGTCGCGGCGCTTGTTGCTGGCGTCGCTAAAGTCGCAGGAATGGCGATCGTCATCCATTTCGGAATTCGATAGAGGCGCGATCTACAGCAAGATGTCACGCTGCACTCAAATGGGTCTTCGTCACTTTCCGGTGAGGTGGATTTATTGGATTGGCAGCATTCTTGCCCGCAGCAATTCAATGCGCGCGACCGAACGTGGCCCGCTTGAGGGTTTTCAATCGGTTGATCTGATCTTCGGCTTGGCCTGGCCACTGCTCTGCCGCGTATCGACGATGATGGGTTCTAGGAACGCACCAAGATTCTGAGCGCCTGCGAGCCGCGTCTTCGTTCCGCCAATATCGATGACGACATGCATCTTGCTAAACATCCCTGACGATGGGGCGCTATCCATCGTTTTGCTTTGGTTGCGTGAGCGCATCATGCAGATAGGCGATCGCACACTCCAGCGTGAAG
>CAZCJY010000428.1:0-1736 GCA_964498975.1 uncultured Methylocystis sp. | reverse complement strand
GGACAGGGAGGGAGCTAACTAAGCCCCGCCACGCCGCAGCAGCAGCGTCGCCCAACCGTCGATGTCGCGCCGTTCGGCGAGGAAAAACCTCTGCGCCCGATAGGCGGCAAGCACGCCCGGCACATCGCGCCCAAGCAGGCCCGACAGCACGAGCTCCGCGTCCGGCGCCGCCGCGCGGGCGATGCTCGGGGCCAGCAGCCGCAGGGGCTTCGCCAGAATATTGGCGAAGATGAGATCATATTGGCCTTGCAGCGCCGCATGGCGCAGTCCCGTGGCGACGACCGGGCGCACGAAGGCGGCCGCCCCATTGGCGCGGGCGTTGGCGCGGGCCGTCTCCACGGCGACGGGATCGATGTCGCCGCAGGCGACGCGCTGATGGAAGAGCAGGGCGCTGGCGATGGCGAGCACGCCCGTGCCCGTTCCCACATCCAGAATCCGTCGCGGGCGCCTTCGCCGGGCGACGCCGCCGAGCGCCTTGAGACACCCCAGCGTCGTGCCGTGATGGCCGGTGCCGAAGGCCAGCGCCGCCTCGATCTCGACGCCGATGTCGTTTGCCCGCCGCCGCGCCCGGTCATGCGCGCCATGCACCAGCACGCGCCCGGCGCGCACTGGCGCGAGGCCCGTAAGCGCGTTTTTGACCCAGTCCTGCTCGGCGACGGTCGAAAAGCGCGCGGCTTGCGCCGTGTCGGCGCCGGCCGCGATCGCGATCAGGGCGCGAATTTGCGCCTCGTCGGGCGCGCCGGCGAAATAGACCTCGACCGCCCATTGCGGCCCGCCATCCTCCTCGAAGGCGGCGGCGGCCGTCTCGGTCGGATCGAACGTCTCGACGATGATGTCGGCGACGGCGCGGGCGCGCCGCTCGTCGCAGCAAAGGCGCAGCACATGGCTGGCGCCGTTCGGGGGAAGCCCTTCAAGCATGGGGGCGCTTAACATGGCGCGGGCGCGCGCGTCACCTTTCGCTCGTCCCGAGCGACCTGTATTGTCGCGCTAGAGGCCGGCGAGCCTCCTGGCTGGAAGCGCGGATGACGGAAAAACTGACCATCTGTCTCATCGGACCGAAGAAGGGCGGCAAGTCGTCGCTGCTCGCTTCGCTCGCCGATTGCGTCGCGCAAAGCGCCTTTGGCTATTCGCCGCGCCTGCGGCCGGCCTTGCAGCCGATCCTGGAGACCGAATTTTACGCCGAGAGCGCCGAGCCGCGTAAAGCCGATCTCCTCAACGTCGAGCAGGGCGATTATGAGCGGCTGCGGCGCGAATTCGCGGAAGGCGGCGTCGCCACCGACACGCTCGACACCTATGAATATCATTTCCGGCTGACCGTGAACGGCGAGGCGCCGCCGGCGGCGCTGGTGCGCGGCCCGTGGCTGTTGGAGATCATCGATTCGGCGGGCGAGATCGCCGTGCCGCCCGATGGCGCCCAAGTCGCCATCCTCAACGACGTGAAAGCCAAGCTCGCCAAGCAGATGCTCGACGCCGACGCGATCGTGATGGTGCTGCCGCTGGTGCGGCTGGAGGATTCGGGCTGGTCCGGCAATCTGGCGCGGCTCATCGACAGGCTGGCGCTCGCGCCCGAAAAGAAGCTCAAGCGGCTCGTCGTGGTCTTTTCGCAATATGAGCGGCTGTTCACGCGGCTTGGTCCCAGCGCCTTCACTTACGCCTGCGATCCCGCGGTGGCGTTGCATGCGCTGCGCAAATCGCTGCGCGCCGTGCAATGGCTCGACCGGCTGCGGGCGCTGGAG
>CAZCJY010000427.1:0-1736 GCA_964498975.1 uncultured Methylocystis sp. | reverse complement strand
GAGCCTTCCCAGCTCCAGTGGCTTATTGGCCTTCGGCTCGCCGCTTACAGTTGCGGGGGCAGCCGCGGAATTGCGCGCCAAGCGCGCTCACCGCATTCCCATTTTGATCCCGTTGGGAACCGTCAGCTGCGAAGTAGAGGGCCGATGCCGCTGCGAGTCAAGAGCGTGGCTATAGCTCATCACCTTCTTCGCTACTACGCCGCCGCGAGCGCGTGCAGCACCCGCGCCCAGGAGCGCGCGCCCTTGTGGAACGACGTGTAGGAATATTTCTCGTTCGGCGAATGAATGCGGTCATCGTCATGCGCGAAGCCGATCATCAGCGAATCCATATTGAGGTCGCGCTTGAAGGCGCCGACGATTGGAATCGAGCCGCCGCAGCCGATGAGCGCCGCCTCCTTGCCCCATTCCTCTTCCAGCGCGCGGCGGGCGCGGCTTAGCGCCTCCGAGCCGAAAGGGAGCTGCAGCGCGCCAGACGCGCCATGCGGGATGAATTCGGCCTTCGCGTCCGCCGGCAGGCGCTCGCGCACGAAGGCGCGGAAGCTCTCCATCACCGCTTTCGGGTCCTGCTTGCCCACGAGCCGAAAAGAAAATTTCGCGCTGGCCTGCGCCGGCAGCACGGTCTTCGAGCCCTTGCCCGTGTAGCCGCCGACAATGCCGTTCACGTCGCAGGTCGGGCGCGCCCAGATCTGCTCGATGACGCCGCGCCCCGGCTCGCCGCCAACGCGCGTCAGGCCGATGCCCGAAAGAAAGGCCTTCTCGTCGAAATCGAGATTGCGCCATTGCTTGGCGATGTCTTCGGGAAGTTCGGGCACGCCGGCGTAGAAGCCGGGGAGCGCCACCTTCCCTTCGTCGTCGTGCAGATCGGCGATGATCTTCGCCAGCACATGGATCGGATTTAGAACCGGCCCGCCGAACATGCCGGAATGAAGATCATGGCTCGGCCCCTTGATGATCACTTCTTCCTGCGCAAGGCCGCGCAACATGACGGTGATCGCCGGCGTCGAGGCGTTCCACATGCCGGTGTCGCAGACGAGCGCGAGGTCGGGCGCGGAGAGTTCGTCCTTATGCGCCGCGAGGAAGCCGGGAAGCGAGGGCGAACCCGTCTCCTCTTCGCCCTCGAAAAGGAAGGTGACGTTGCAGGGCAGGCCGCCATTGGCTTCAAAAGCGCGGCAGGCTTCGAGAAAGGTCATCAGCTGGCCTTTGTCGTCCGAGGCCCCGCGCGCGACAATGTCTCTTCCTTCCTTGCCGTCCGCGAGGCGCGGCGCGAAGGGCTCGCTCTCCCAAAGCTCCAGCGGGTCCGGCGGCTGCACGTCGTAATGGCCGTAGAACAGCACATGCGGCGCATCCTTGCGCTTGGCCTTGGCATGGCCGACGACGATCGGATGGCCGGGCGTCTCGCGCACCTCGGCCTCATAGCCGAGGCCGTTGAGCTGACCCTTGAGCCAATTCGCGGCGCGCAGGCACTGCGCCGCGAAAGCCGGGTCCGTCGAGACGGAAGGGATGCGGAGCAGGTCGAAGAGGCGTTCGGTCGAGGCGCTCTGATTGGCGTCTATCGTATTGAGAACGGCGTCGATCGCGGCCATGAATCAGCTCCTTCGCTCAGAAGCCGAAACTAGTGCGGATGGATGGCGAGGAAAAGGCGCAGAGCCTAAGCGCAAGTCTTTTCGCGTCATGGCCGCGCTTGTCGCGGCCATCCACGCAAGGATGCGCGGGCTCTCGGCGTGGATGGCCGGCGC
>CAZCJY010000426.1:0-1749 GCA_964498975.1 uncultured Methylocystis sp. | reverse complement strand
CAGCGGCCGCGACCGATCTGGAAACTTGTCTCGTCAATGAATATCAGGCCGCGTCGCAAATGCTCTTGAGTCATGATCTCTATGAAGGCATCCGGGCCGCCGTTGTTGACAAGGATCGTCGTCCACAATGGTCGCCGGAGACGCTTGAAGAAGTGAGCGACGCGATGGTCGAGGCCATCCTCGCGGGCGACGGATCGCCGCCGCCCAGCTTCACATCCTGGCCGGCTGCGCCATATCCCCGGTGGGAACACAAGATCGGCCTTACACAAATAGGCGCGTCATGAGCGTAGAAAATCCCGTCGTTATTGTCGGCGCGGCGCGCACGCCGATCGGCGCCTTTCTCGGCGAGATGAAAGCCGTTGCCGCGCCGCAACTCGGCGCATGCGCGATAGAGGCTGCAGTGATGCGCGCAAACATTGCCCCGGCCGATGTCGATGAAGTCGTCATGGGCTGCGTTCTCTCGGCGGGCATTGGCCAGGCGCCTGCGCGGCAGGCGTCGCTCGCCGCGGGCTTGCCCAAAGAGACCGGCGCGGTCACGGTCAACAAGATGTGCGGTTCCGGCATGAAGGCTGTGATGCTGGCCCATGATCAGATTTTGGCGGGCGGCGCGCGCGTGATGGTCGCCGGCGGCATGGAGAGTATGAGCAACGCGCCCTATCTGCTCGATCGCGCGCGCTCCGGCTATCGAATGGGCCATCGCAAGGTTCTCGACCACATGTTTCTCGACGGGCTCGAGGACGCCTATGAGAAGGGGCGCCTGATGGGTGCCTTCGCCGAAGATTGCGCGACGGAATATCAATTCACGCGCGAGATGCAGGATGCCTATGCGATGACTTCGTTGACGCGCGCGCAACGCGCGACGGCCGATGGCGGCTTCGCTGAGGAAATTGCGCCGTTGACCATGAGAGACGGCGCAAGCGAACGCGCCATATCAGCCGACGAACTTCCGGCCAAGGCGAGGGCGGAGGATATCCCTGGCCTCAAACCGGCCTTTCGAGAGGACGGCTCGATCACCGCCGCCAACGCCAGCGCCATTTCCGACGGCGCGGCGGCGCTTACGCTGATGCGCCTCGATGAGACGGAGCGTCGTGGCCTGGCGCCGATCGCCGCCATTCGCGGTCAGATCACAGTCGCGGGCGAGCCCAGCCGCTTCTCAGTCATGCCGATTGAGGCGATCCGGCGTCTGTTGCAAAAAGTCGAATGGGCGGCGAAAGACGTCGATCTCTTCGAAATCAACGAGGCTTTCGCGGTCGTCGTCATGGCGGCGATGCGTGATCTCGATCTGCCGCACAGCAAGGTCAATATTCACGGCGGCGCCTGCGCCCTCGGCCATCCGATTGGCGCCTCTGGCGCGCGCATTATCGTAACGCTTCTTGCTGCGCTGGAAAAATATGGTTTGCGGCGCGGCGTCGCCTCGCTCTGCATCGGCGGCGGGGAAGCGACGGCTGTCGCGGTCGAGCGACTCTGATTAGCGCCAGCGGCGCAGCCGCGTCATTTTTCGTAGCCGGTCGATCGCAAGGCTCGTCGCCGCTTCCAGCGGCGGAGCGTTTATCTTGCGCGCGCGCTCAAGCGTCATGCGCACATTGCGTCCGATCTTCTCCTCGATCGCGGCGAAAGCGGTCGCTTCGCCGCCGCCCTTATATTCGGTCGCCGCGCAAATCACGCCGCCGGCGTTAGCGATAAAGTCGGGAATACTGACGATTCCCCGCTCGAACATCATACGTTCGGCTTCCGGCGTCGCGGGAATAT
>CAZCJY010000425.1:0-1749 GCA_964498975.1 uncultured Methylocystis sp. | reverse complement strand
GGCAAGACGATCGACTTCCGCAACGTCATTCTCATCATGACGACGAATGCGGGCGCGCAGGATCTCGCCCGCACGCCGATCGGCTTCACGCGCACGCGCAAGGACCTCGACGACAGCGAGGCGATCAACCGCCTCTTCGCGCCGGAGTTCCGCAACCGTCTCGACGCGATCGTGCCCTTCGGCCATCTGCCGGTCGACGTCATCAAGCGCGTCGTCGACAAATTCATCATGCAGCTCGAGGCGCAGCTCGCCGACCGCAACGTCACGATCGAACTCACCGACGAAGCGCGCGGCTGGCTCGTCGAGCACGGCTATGACGAAGCAATGGGCGCGCGGCCGATGTCGCGCGTCATCCATCAGCACATCAAGACGCCGCTCGCGGATGAAGTGTTGTTCGGGCGCCTCAAGAATGGGGGCGCTGTGCGCGTCGTCGTCGTTGGCGACGACAGCGGCGCGAAGTCGCTCGGTTTCGTCTTCCCGGAAGGGCCGGTGCTGCCGCGTCCAGAGCGCGACATCATCGAAGCCGGCAAGAAGCGCGCGAGCGCCGAAGAAGCCGAGCGAGGGGACGAAAACCCGCTCACCAATCCAGAGGCTGCGCCAGAGGCGCGATCGGCGCCGTTGAAGAACTGAGTGCGCCCGGCAGCGATAGGTCCATCTTAACAGTTATAAAATTAACTGTTTCGCAAGGCCGCATGCGAAGCAGTCCGCCCGACCTGATAAACGACGTCGTGATCGGAGAAGAAGGGACGCTCCCGGTGCGGCGAGAATCCGACAGGTCGAACGACGGCCCCTTGCGCGTCATACATGTGCTGCGCGCGCCGGTTGGCGGCCTGTTTCGGCATGTTCTCGATCTTTCTCACGAACAGGTCGCGCGCGGCCATCAGGTTGGCCTGATCGCGGACTCCATGACCGGCGGCGAAATGGCCGAGCGGCAGTTCGCCAAGCTGTCGCCGCGGCTGGACCTCGGCCTCTTGCGCTTTCCGATCCACCGGCTGCCGCATCCCGCCGATCTTTCCGCGCTGGTCGCGGTGAACAGACGAATTGCCGAGACGCGTCCGGACGTCGTGCATGGGCATGGCTCGAAAGGCGGCGCCTATGCGCGCCTTACGGGGCTGCTGTCCGGAAGCGCTGGCCCGATCCGCGCTTACACGCCGCATGGCGGCAGCCTCAATTATCGCCCCGGCTCGTGGAGCCACGGCCTCTTCATGGCGATGGAGCGCGTTTTATCCTATCGCACCGACGTGCTGCTTTTTGAGAGCGCCTATATCGCCGATCGCTTCAAGACCTTCGTCGGCCCGCCGCAGGGGCTCGCGCGCGTCATTCCCAACGGCGTCTCGCAAGCGGAATTCGAGCCTGTCGCGCCGCAGGCCGACGCCGCCGACCTGCTCTATGTCGGCGAGTTTCGCTCGGCCAAGGGGCTCGATACGCTGATCGACGCGCTGGCTTTGCTCGCGAAAAGAAACATTCGTCCACGGATGGTTCTGGTGGGCGCCGGCCCCGACCGATCGATGCTCGAAGAGCGGGCGCGGCGCGCCGGCGTCGCGTGTCAGCTCAGCTTCAACGCGCCCATGCGGGCGCGCGCAGCCTTTGCGCTGGGCAAAGTGATGGTCGTGCCAAGCCGTCTCGAGTCGCTCCCCTATATCGTGCTCGAAGCCGCGGGCGCGCGCATACCGCTCGTCGCGACCAATGTCGGCGGCATGTCGGAGATTTTCGGTCCCTATCGGGATCGGCTCATCGCCGCCAACGATC
>CAZCJY010000424.1:0-1771 GCA_964498975.1 uncultured Methylocystis sp. | reverse complement strand
TTTTGAGCGATTCCTTGTCGATCACATGATTCCATGTGATCGGGAAGCGCTCTAGCCTTCGCCGCCAAGAAAAAAGCCGGAGCCGCTCATGCGGCGCCCGGCCTCCCGGCGTGCGCCAAGCCGCTATTTCGCCGACTCGGGCTTCTTTTCCATGTGATGATGGTGGTGCTCGTGATGGCTGCCGCTATCTTTGGGCCCGGCGGAGTCCTGGCCATGCGCCTTCTGCCAACGCTCCATCGCCTCTGCGTCATGGGCGTGAGCGGCGTCGGGCGCGTCGATAGCGGCGTCGATGACGACTTCGCCGGCCTTCTCGAAAACCAGCGTCATCTCGAGACCCCAGCCCACCTCCAGATGCTTCTTGATGTCCAGGAGCGCCGCATAGGCGCCGCCGGGCGCTAGCGTGACCTTGGATTTGGGAGGCAGGACAACGGGCGTCACAAGCTCCAGCTGCTTGGCGTCGCCATGAATTTCCGCCTTGCCGAACTTTTTTGACTTCACCGCGATGAGCTTGTCGGGCGTCGCGCCATAGTTGTGAAGCATGGCGTAGAATTGCGCCTTATTGTCTCCGTCGGCCGGCGCCCGCAACCAGGGATGTTCGACCTTCAGATTGCCGACGTCATATTCATGCGCCAGCGCGGATTCGCGGGAGGCGAACAGGCCCAACACGGATCCCGTCAGCAGGGATCCTCCGGCCAGCAACAGGTCACGCCGCTTTAGCATCTTTCTCTCCCTATTCCGCCGGCCTTGGCGCCGGCCTGATTTGCATCATGACGAAGGACGCGCCCGCCCGATAGCCTCGCGCCCTACCTCTGCTTGCGACAATATGGCGCGCTAATGCGAATGGAGGCTGATTTCGATCAAGGGCTCCTTGGCGAATTCGGCGACCATCCCCGCAAGCTTCGTCGCGCTGGCGTCATCGGGCGCGAATTTCCGGAAGCGCGCCCGCACATAGCCGGAGCGATCCAAGACGAAATGCGCCTCGTCGATCTGCTCGGACACTGGCTCGTTAGGGTAACGGTTGATCACCGAATAGGCCGTCTCGACCCCCTTGGGATGGACCGGCTCTCGCCCTTTGGCCTCCTGAGGACAGGCTTCGTCGTAAATGGTCACGTGGTTCGCGCCGGCCGCCTTGGCGGCGTCGCGCGCGATCATCAGACTCGCCGCGCGCTCCTTGGGATCGACGCCCGGGGCGGCGCAGCGCGCGAAGGAAATGAGCGTCGACGCGCCGCGCAGCTTGAAGAGCGAGGTCGCCTTCTCCTCCGGATCGACCAGGGCGAAATCCGGCGCGATCAGCCATTGGATCATGGATTGCGGGCTCATGAACCGCGCGCGGTTCGAATAGGACAGCATCAGCAGGAAATTGATGACGTCCCAGCGGTCGTCGGCGTCGAGTTGTTCGCGAAAGCTCGGCATGACGCCGCTCTGCCCGCCATGGGTCAGCCAGTGGAAAATATCGCCGATCGTATGCGTGCCGACATGCGGCGCGGTCAGATCGGCCGGCGGCACGGCGACGCCCTGAGCGTTCTTGAGATCCTTGGCGAGCGGCCCGTTGCCCTCGCCGAGAACGCCATGGCAGCCCGTGCAATTGGCTTGGTAATGCGTGAGGCCGCGCGTCACCGACTCCGCCGTGTAGTCCTGCGTCGGGTCGTCGTATGTGTCCGTATAGGCCTCGGTGGAGAAGGACACGGCCAGCGCGATCAGCGCGGCGATGGCGGTCGCCGGCGTCGCATAGAGCCTGACTTCGCGCGTCTTCGGCGTCCACCAAATCAGC
>CAZCJY010000423.1:0-1791 GCA_964498975.1 uncultured Methylocystis sp. | reverse complement strand
GCACCAGCATATTGGCGGCCTTCTCCTGGATCAGCGTCTGGGTCGCGAGCACATGCTCGACTTCGGACGTGCCGATGCCATGCGCCAGCGCGCCAAAAGCGCCATGGGTGGAGGTGTGGCTGTCGCCGCAGACGATCGTCATGCCTGGCAGGGTGAAACCTTGCTCCGGCCCGATAATATGCACCACGCCCTGACGCTGATCATGCTCATTGAAATATTCGACGCCGAACTCGCGCGCATTGATCGCGAGTTGCTCGACCTGCGCCCTGCTGTCCGGGTCTTCGATCGGCAGAGACCGATCGGTCGTGGGCACATTGTGATCGACGACGGCGAGCGTCTTTTGCGGCGCGCGGACCTTGCGGCCCAACATGCGCAGGCCTTCGAACGCCTGAGGGCTCGTAACCTCATGCACGAGATGGCGGTCGATGTAGAGCAGACAGGCGCCGTCGTCCTGGCGATCGACGACATGGTCGTCCCAGATTTTGTCGTAGAGCGTGCGTGGCGCGGCGTTGGCGGACATATATTGTTCCCTCACGGGCGTCTAAGCCCATCCCCTTGACGGGAAGGTGTGCGCGCCGCTGACTGGCGCGGCGTTCCCCTTGAATTGAGGGTCTTCTACCCGTAACGCAAGCGGCATGGAAGAGAGTTCGCGCCGTCCCGCCGCGAGGCCCAAGAGACCGATATGAGCCGACCGCCGCGGGACCTTCCCCCAGCGCTGGCCGCGGCGATCGAGGCGCGGCTTGACGGCCGGCCGCAGCGTGAGCTCAAGGAAAGCGCCCGGCGGCTTTCCGACAGCTACCGCGCCCGGCGACCGACAAGCGACACGATCCACAACGAGACCGACGCGCTGGCTTACGCCCTCACGCGCATGCCGGCGACCTATGCCGCGATCGTGACGGCGCTCGGGCGCCTCAAGGAGGAGCAGCCGGACTTCATCCCAGAGCGTTTGCTCGACGTCGGCTGCGGCCTTGGCGCGGCCTCCTACGCGGCGAGCGCCGTCTGGCCGAGCCTATCCGCGATCGCCCTGCTCGACCGCTCCTCCGCCTTTCTCGCGCTGGCGGCGGCGCTGGCGGCGGAAAGCGGCGGCGGCGCTTTCCGTGCCGCTCAGGTGATCGAAGCCGATCTCGCTCGCTTGGGCAGGCCGGACGGCGCGCCTTTCGACCTCGTCGTCGTCGGCTATGCGTTGACCGAGATCGCCGACGCGGCCCTGCCGGTCGTCGTCGACGCCCTCTGGGCGCTCACCTCCGGCGCGCTGGCGATCGTCGAGCCGGGGACGCCGCGCGACCATGCTCGCCTCATGGCAGTCCGCGAGCAGCTGATCGCCCTCGGCGCGGCGATCCTGGCGCCCTGCCCGCATGCGGCGCCCTGCCCGCTGGCCGCGCCCGACTGGTGCCATTTCTCCGTGCGCCTGCCGCGCTCCCGCGCCCATAAGCTGCTGAAAGGCGCCGAGGCTCCGTTCGAGGACGAAAAATTCGCCTATCTCGCCGTCGCGCGCGGCGGCGGACCTTCAGCGCCGGCGCGCGTCATCGCGCCGCCGCGCGCCGGCAAAGCCGGAATGTCGCTCAAGCTCTGCACGGATAAGGGAATATGCGATTCATTCATTCCCAAGCGCGATAAGCCACGCTACGAAAAGATTCGTAGGAAGGACTGGGGCGATCCGCTGCGAGCCCCGGCGGAGGACATTGAATGAAACAACCACGTCCGAGGGTCGCGCCCTATTTGACCGTCAGTCCCGCCGCCGCTGCGATCGCCTATTACACCGGCGCATTCGACGCCAAGCAGCGCGCGCTG
>CAZCJY010000422.1:0-1805 GCA_964498975.1 uncultured Methylocystis sp. | reverse complement strand
GAGAAGGCCGTTTCGCCGCGCCGAACTTCGCCGATCGTGGCGACGTCCAGCAAGACTCGGTCAGCGACGTCATTCCAGTCGACAAGCCATGTCTCGACGGAGGCCCCGTCATAAAGCCCGTTCGACAGGTCCGTCTCGGTGAGACTATCGTCGCTCAAGGCGCCGGCGGCTTCGCCCGACCCCGGCGGATTTCGTTGAAAAAGTCTGGGAGATAGGGTCGTCGGCCTCCGTGGAGGCGTTTTTCAGGCGTTGGACTGCGCGTCCATCGGCGTGGTGGCGGCGACGCCGCCATAGTGTGCGGCTTATGCCGCCATTTCGAACTCTGGGGGTCTCAACCGCGCGAGACGTCGCAAGTTTTGCGCGGTCGCGGCGAGCAGGAACTCGTCCTTTGCGCCACATGGACCCCGTAGCCGCAAGCGCCCGAGTCGCAATATGCGTTTGAGATGGGCGAACAGCATCTCCACCTTTTTGCGTTGCTGACAGGCCGTTTCATATTCGGGCGTTCCAGCAAGCGCCCGAGCGACGTCGCGGGAATCTTCCTCAACGTCACGTGGAATCTTCCGCGCCACAGCATTCGGGCAACATCTCGCTTTGAGTTCGCAGACGTCACAATCCTTCTTGCTCGCGCGGTAACGACGCGTGCCGTCAGCCCCGACGCCGGTGCGCGGCATAACGTAGGCGCGCCGGAACTGAACCAGCTTTTTTCCAGCCGGGCAGATATAGCAGTCGGCCTCGGGATCGAACGTGAAGTCCGAACGCGAGAACGTGCCGTCGGTTCGCGTCGACTTATCGAAAACGGGAATGTATGGCGTGATCCGCTTCTGCTTGACGAGCCAAGCGAGATTATCCGCCGAGCCATATGCGGTGTCGGCGACAAGATAACCCGGCTTCAGACCGAAGCGCTCTTCGGTGCGCTCCACCATCGTTCTTGAAGCGCCGACCTCGGCCTGTCGGATGGCGCGCGTCGCTTCGACATCGACGATCACGCCGTGATCCGTATCGATCAAATAATTGGTCGCGTAGGCGAAGAACGCGTGGCCTTTATGCGCGCCGGTCCATTGCGCCGCAGGATCCGATCGCGCGATGAACTTCGGCGTCACGGGCGAAGCTGCGCCGAACGCGGCGTCATCCAGCGTTGCAAGATATTCGCGCGCCGCTCGGCACGCGTCATCTTTGATTTCGGCGGGGTCCCAGTCGCTGCTCGCAACTGAGCGCTGCTTGTTGGCGTCGGCAGCGATCAGACTTGCATCGACGGCGAAGCCGTTAGCGCTGACGAGGCCCTCGGCCATGCAACGCTCGACGATGGATTCAAAGAGCTGGCGCAAGATGTCGCTCTCGCGAAAGCGGCCATGCCGGTTCTTGGAAAACGTCGAATGGTCTGGGACCTTGCCGTCCAGGCCGAGGCGGCAGAACCAGCGATAGGCGAGATTGAGATGCACCTCCTCGCACAGGCGACGTTCCGAGCGAATGCCCAGACAATAGCCGACGAGAAGCATACGGATCATCAACTCTGGATCGACCGACGGGCGGCCAGTGCTGCTGTAGAACGGCTTTAACGCGGCGCGAACGCCTTCGAGATCGAGATGCCAATCGATCCCGCGCAACTGATGGTCCCTCGGCACATGATCGTCGAGGCAAAAATCATAGAAAAACCGAGCGGCTTCTGTCTGAGTCCCCATCATCGCCGCTTCTCCTGCAAATCAGCAGGAAAAGTGAATCACGAGCCACGGCACCCGGCAACAATCGAGTTTTTCAACAGAATCGTCCCTAATGCGACCTTCGCACCCGAACTGCGCATCGACGAC
>CAZCJY010000421.1:0-1814 GCA_964498975.1 uncultured Methylocystis sp. | reverse complement strand
TTCACCCCACCCCGCGCCTTCGGCGCGACCCTCCCCCTCAAGGGGAGGGTGATGGACCGGCTTATCCATCGCGATGAACCCGGACGCGATGGGTTTATCCATCGCGATGAACCATTGCGGCGTGTTGCGGAAGATGACGGGCTTCTTCGAGCGCCACGAATGCGGATATTGATGCTTCAATTTTCCGCGCGCGATAAGATTGCCATCGGCGATCAGCGTTTGAATCACCGCTTCATTGGCGTCGCCCTTGTCGCCCTTTTCGGTGATGACGCGCTTGCCTTCAAACCCAGGCGCGTCCTTGGTGTAGAAGCCATCTTCGTCGACCGTATAGGGAATGCGCGTGTCGATGCCGCGCGCCAGCAAGTCGCGCGCATTGGCCATCCAAATGTCGAAATCCTCGCGGCCGTGTCCCGGCGCAGTATGCACGAAGCCCGTGCCCGTATCGTCGGTGACATGCTCGCCGTCGAAGAGCGGCACGTCGAAGTCGTAACCGAGATGCGCGAGCGGATGCGCGCAGATGAGTCCGTCGAGCATCGATGCGGAAACGTCGTGAACCCGCTCATAGCCGTCGACCTTCGCGGCCTTGAAGACATCGCTCGCGAGCTTGTCGGCGAGAATAAATTTCGCGCCCGGGAGCGCCCAATTATTCTCCGGCGCATGGGTGACGTGATAGAGGCCATAGTCGATCTTCGACGAAAAAGAGATGGCGCGATTGCCGGGAAGCGTCCAGGGCGTCGTGGTCCAGATGACGACACGCGCCTCGCTCAGTTCACCTTCCGCGCCGCGCGGGATCGGAAACGCCACCCAAACCTGATCGCTCGTGTAATCCTCATATTCGACCTCCGCCTCGGCCAGCGCGGTTTTTTCGACGACGCTCCACATCACCGGCTTCGAGCCGCGATAGAGCAGGCCATTCGCGGCGAATTTCATGATCTCGCGCGCGATCGCCGCTTCCGCCGGAAAAGCCATGGTCGAATAGGGATGATCCCAGTCGCCCGCGACGCCTAAGCGCTTGAACTCCTCGCGTTGCACGGAGAGCCAATGTTCGGCGTAGGCGCGGCATTCGCGCCGGAATGCGATCATCTCCTGCGGATGAGCGAAATCCGGCTTCTTCTTGCCCTTCGCGCGGTAATTTTCTTCCTCGATCTTCCATTCGATCGGCAGGCCATGGCAGTCCCAGCCCGGCACATAGACGCAATCCTTGCCCATCATGCGCTGGCTGCGCGTGACGAGGTCCTTGAGGATTTTGTTGAGCGCATGGCCGATATGAATATTGCCGTTGGCGTAGGGCGGCCCGTCATGCAGGGTGAATTTCGGCCGGCCCCTGGCGGCTTCGCGCATTCTTTGCGCAAGGCCGATCTCCTCCCAGCGCTTCAGGATTTCCGGCTCGCGCTGGGGAAGGCCGGCGCGCATCGGGAATTGCGTCTCAGGCAGATAGAGGCTTTTGGAATAGTCCGGCCCTTTGGAATTGTCGTCGTTCATTGGCTCGCAAACCGGGATCGGGCGGGGCGCGGCGAGAAAACCGGCGGCTCCGCGCTGCATAGAGGATTTGGATTGGAAGCGCCAATCGCGCCAAAACCCGACCCTGCGCGAGCTAGTGGCTGCGAACGCGGGCCGGGCCGGTAATTCGAAGGCGAAGCGAGAAACGCATCCAAAGCCCATAGCAGCCGAAAACAAATGAGAAAAGAGGGCGGTGGCCTCCGCGCCCGATTGAGGCTCTCAGCGCGGCTTCTTCAGTCCCAACAGGCCCCCGATATAGGCGAAGGCGCCCGCCACGACGGCCAGAGCCTGGGGCCGCCATGTGCGCCGAGCGG
>CAZCJY010000420.1:0-1822 GCA_964498975.1 uncultured Methylocystis sp. | reverse complement strand
GGGGGGGGGGACGCTATGACCGTTTGAACCCCACCCGGTTCGCTTCGCGAACCACCCTCCCCGCAAAAGGGGAGGGATAGGGCGCACTGGTTTGTCATTCGCGCTCTTGACGCCGCGAGCAATTTCTTCCATCTTTACGAAGAAATCGAATCGCGGAGTGTTCTTGTCCAAAATTCCTGAACTGACCACCGCCGAGCAGCAGACGCTGCTCGCCATTATGATTCAGCATCCCAACGCCTATGGCGTTTCGATCCGCGATGAAATCAGGAAGCGCACGGATCGCGAATATTCCTTCGGCTCAATCTATGCCGTCCTTGAACGCCTCGAAGATCGTGGCATGATCTCTTCGCGCGAGGGCGAAGTGACGGCGGCGCGCGGAGGACGAAAGAAGCAATATTTCACGATTACTGCACCGGGTCAGTCCGCATTGGCCGCGTCGCTACATGCAGTGGATGCGATGCGGGATGGGGTCGTTATCGAAGGGGCCTGGGCATGAAAACTTCTGTCTCAGGCTTGCTTTTCCGAGCATTGAAAGGTGGCCTTGCAAAAGGTGCTGAAACCGTCTTGTCCTTGATGGTATTTTTACTGAGCTTCAAATTCTGTACCGGTATTGCGATGAGCGCAGATTGGGCGAACGGAGTCTCTGTAGCCCTTAGTTTGATATTCCATGTGTTCCACCCTTCATCATAGGCCGGTTAGTCTGGCGGGTTCGTGACAGTTCCGAAGTGTATGTGGAACATGAGGGCAGCTTGGAACCTCCGAGCCTTGCCGAATTTATTGTTGGCGTGCTTGCAAAAAAGCCCGATCGAGCCGGGCTTCTGCACTGCCTCTATGAAGACTTCCAAAACGACCTTGCCGCTGGCGTGTCATTTCGACGTGCGAAACTGCACTATTGGTCCGCCACCATTCATTCCATCGGCCCTCAGTTTTGCGCGTGGATCAAACGTATCGGCGTCATCGGCATCCTGGCCGATTACGTCCGCGGTAAGCTGGGAGGCGCGTAAAAAACAAAAGCCCCGTCGCCATGAAGCGCGGGGCTTTTCAAAAGCAGGGTGAAACTGATTTACGCGCTCGCGGCCGCCTGCCTTTTCTCGATCTCGCGCTTCAAGACGCGGGCGTTCTGCGACAGCTCGTCGTCCTTCGCCTTCGCAAGAAAAGCGTCGAGGCCGCCGCGATGCTCGACCGAGCGCAGCGCCGCCGCCGAAATGCGCAGCCGCACCGAACGGGCAAGCGCGTCGGAGGCGAGCGTCACATTGACGAGATTGGGCAGGAAGCGGGTGCGCGTCTTGCGGTTGGAGTGGCTCACAAGATTACCGGACTGCACGCCTTTTCCGGTTAGCTCGCAACGGCGGGACATGGCGATTCCTTTCGATCTATTCGTCCATGCGCCCGGCGGGGGCGCCTTGCGCCCGCAATCGCCAGCGATGGGTGAAAACGACGGCGAGGCGCGCCGCCGGAGCGCCGAGCCTCGTTGCGGGGCTTATACGTGCAAAGCGCCGCGACCGTCAACCGCCGCCCACCCTGGCGGACTGGCGGATGCGACATGCTGCGGCGCACTCGCCTCTGGACATCGGCTCCGTTCTGGGTTCTAAGCCTCTCGTCTTTCCGGATGAGGGCGAAGGGCGGGCTGCGGCGCGTCGTTCATTTTGCCGGGAGTCGTTGAGAAATCGAGGGGTTGGAGCCTGTCCTCCACCGCGCGCGCCCTCGCCAGAGGCTGACCGCGCGAAACGCCAAATCGACAGAAAGGTTAGGGAAATTCCATGGCCAAAGCGATTCTGCACATGCTCAGCACGTTGAAGCATATGAGCCCCTTCGACGTGAA
>CAZCJY010000419.1:0-1871 GCA_964498975.1 uncultured Methylocystis sp. | reverse complement strand
CACCTTGGCGATGTTCGGATGCTCCATCAGTGCCAGTGCATGGCGTTCCGCCTCAAATCGCGCGATGAATTCACGGGTGTCCATACCTAGTTTGATCACCTTCAGGGCGATCTGCCGATGCACCGGCTCTTCTTGCTCCGCCATCCATGTAATACCGCAACCGCCCTCGCCCAGCTTCTCGACCAATCGGTAGGGGCCGAATCTTTCGCCGGCCTCGTTTTCCATCAGCGTCCCCTGCGCAACAAGTGGCGCTGGGAGCGCACGCTGCGACTCGTCATAACCGAGAAGCAGCGCCTCCATTCGCGCGCGCTGATGGGGATCACACACTTGGTCCAGATAGTGCATGCGCTCCCCTGGGGCGAGCTGAGCCACTTCACGGAACAGCTTTTCCTCGTGGATCATGGGGCGCGGGTTGGACGTGATGCGATCACGTGTACCGGAGTCGGAAGTTAAGTTTGCCCCAGGAGTTCCCGATTGGCAAGATTATGCTGTTTTTCCCTATTTAGCAGCGATGTCCGGGATCGCGACGCCGGATTTTCGTAAAGTCGCGATCAACTCCTGCATGGCCTTACGCTCGACCAGCCGAAATTTGGTCACGCGATTCTGCGAAAAATAGACGACAAGCGTGTCGAATTTTCGCTGGTTGCGGCCAACTGCGGCGCGAAATCTCCAGTAGACCCACAGGTTCGGGGCAAGCACTACGTCCGGCTTCCCATGCATGGCGGTCATCACCTCGCCGGGTGTCATGCCAAATCTAACATGGCGCGGTTCAAGTAGGGCACCACTCTCCTCCTGTTGGAGCGGGAAGGACTCGTCAGCCATCGGATTGGCGCTGATGTTTGTTGCCCGGACCACGGAGATAAGCAGAGCGAGGCACACAAACAGGAGAACTTTCTGGGATTTCATGGTTTTGGTGGGTTCACTGCATAAAGCGGAATTCAGGTCCCAAACCTGCCATGGTTTGGAAAAAGATTTTGCGCCGGTTGCCGATCAGCGCTTTCCTGCCGCTACGCCCTCATGAGCCATGGCCCGCAGACCACGCCAAACGGTATGATTACGCTGTTATTGCGACAGGTAGGCAGCGGCGATGCGAAGGCGGCAAACGAGGTATTGCCGTTGGTCTACGACCATTTGCGCATGCTGGCGGCGGCAAAAATGTCGCGTGAGGCGCCGGGGCATACCTTGCAAGCGACTGCCCTAGTCCATGAAGCGTTGTTGCGATTAGGTGGGGATTCGCAGCCTCCGTGGAAGGATCGTGTCCATTTTTATGCCGCTGCCGCTGAAGCGATGCGACGCATCCTGATAGACCACGCCCGAAGGCGGCATGCATTGCGGCACGGCGGCGGCGTGGAGATCGTCAGCGCCGATATTCCCTCGATCGCGTTGGCGGTGCCCATGCCGGATGAGGAACTGCTGCGATTAAACGATGCACTCGAAGCCTTGGAAATACATGACGCCCGCAAAGCGGAACTCCTCAAGCAATGGTGTTTTGCGGGACTGACGATTCCAGAAGCGGCCGAACTGCTGGGCGTCTCGGAGCGCACCGCTCATCGTGACCTGGCTTATGCGAAAGCGTGGTTGTTTACCGAAATGAGGCGCAGCCGTGATTGCCCGGTGGGAGGTTGACCTGACTGTCTGGGCGGGTGTTAAAACCTAATCGACCGCACATGCGCGAGAGTTATGGAAGCAGGTTCTTCAGAATTACTAATTCAGAGCCAGAACAGAAGAGTTGATAACGATCACATGAATAACAATCAAGCTGGCTGCCCGGCATGGATTCGAACCATGACTAGGCGAGTCAAAGTCGCCTGTGCTACCATTACACCACCAGGCAGTGGGTCGGACGGGCGAAGGAAGCCCCCGCTTCCGGC
>CAZCJY010000418.1:0-1877 GCA_964498975.1 uncultured Methylocystis sp. | reverse complement strand
GTCTTGCTGCGCGTCTGCGCGTCGACCGTCTTGACGATCACCGCGCAATAGAGCGAAGGACCGGGCGCGCCGTCCGGCAAAGGCTTGCCGGGAAGACCGCCGGACACCACGACGGAATAAGGCGGCACATAGCCGACATGGACCTTCCCCGTGGCGCGATCGACGATCTTGGTCGAAGCGCCGATGAAGACGCCCATGGAGAGCACCGAGCCCTTGCCGATAACGACGCCCTCGACGACTTCCGAGCGCGCCCCGATGAAGCAGTCGTCCTCGATGATGGTGGGATTCGCCTGCAACGGCTCCAGCACGCCGCCGATGCCGACGCCGCCGGAAAGATGCACATTCTTGCCGATCTGCGCGCAGGAGCCGACCGTAACCCATGTGTCGACCATGGTTCCGCTGTCGACATAGGCGCCGAGATTGACGAAGGACGGCATCAATATCGCGCCCGGCGCGATATAGGCGGAATGGCGCACGATCGCGCCCGGCACAGAGCGAAAGCCCGCCGCGCTGTGTTCGCCCGCGCCCCAGCCGACGAATTTCGACGGAACCTTGTCCCACCAGGTCGCGCCGCCCGGCCCGCCGGCGATCACCGACATATCGTTGAGGCGAAAGGAGAGAAGCACGGCCTTTTTCAGCCACTGATTCACCTTCCAGGACTCGGGGCCTTCCTGCCCTTCGATCTTCTCGGCGACGCGCAGCTTGCCGCAATCCAGGAGGCGCAGCGCGCCGTCGACGGCGCGGCGGATGTCGCCCTGCGTCTCAGCGTTGATATTGGCGCGATCTTCAAAAGCGGCGGTGATGAGGGTTTCAAGTCCCGTGTGCGACATGAAAATTCCGATGATGGGTGAAGACTGGCGCGGTTGTAGGCGCGTCACGCGGGGAGTCAACCTCGCGGGCTGCGGGACGAATTCCGACCCGCTGACGCCTTTCTTTCCCGCAGCGGGGCGAGAGAGTTGCGCCTAACATTGGGCTTGGATCAGGCTGCGAGGCATGGACGTGCGCATATTCTTTAAAATGGGTCATGGCGCGGTCGCCCTTCTCCTTTTGCAGGCCCCTCTCGGCCACGCGCCAGGCGCCTTTGCCGCCGATCTCTCCCGCGCGCAGATCGAGGAAAAGATCGGCGCCACGCAACAATCTCTCGATCTGGCGAATCTCGATCTCGAAGGCGTCGATCTCTCGGGGCTGCGCCTCAAGGGGGCGGATCTGTTCGCCGCGAAGCTTGCCGGCGCGAAGCTCGCGGGCGCCGATCTCGTTGGGGCCAATCTTACCCGAGCGGACCTGCGGAACGCCGATTTGACGAAGGCGAACCTCGAAGGCGCGACGCTCTATGCGGCCCTGCTCGACGGCGCCGACTTCACTTCGGCCAATCTATCCCGTGCACGCATCATCGGCGGCGCCCGTGGCGTTCGCTTCGCCAATGCGAAAATGACGAAGGCCGATCTTGGCGCCGATCCAGCCAATCAAGGCATGGTTCCCGTGCGCGTCGATCTGACGGAAGCCAATTTCGACGGGGCTGATCTTTCCGGCGCCAATCTCGCCCATGCCGTGCTCGCGTCGGCGAGCTTCAAGAGCGCCGACCTTCGCGGCGCGCATTTCGAATACGCCAAAATGAGCGGCGCCGATTTTACCGGCGCCAAGGCCGATGGCGCGGTCTTCACCCACGCGGAGATTGACGGCGCTCGGCTCCCGCCGAGCGCGGGGCGCTGACGCCCGATTGACGCGCCGCCGCCTCGGGCGTATGTTTCTACTATGTAGATACATCCCGCCGTTATTGCGAGGAGCGCGAGCGACGAAGCAATCCAGCGGCGGCTTCTGGATTGCTTCGCTTCGCTCGCAATGACGGCTGGGCAGAAAGGAAAGCGTGATGCGCGCGA
>CAZCJY010000417.1:0-1903 GCA_964498975.1 uncultured Methylocystis sp. | reverse complement strand
GCGCAAAGCCATGAACGCGGAATGAATATGGACGCCGGCGCCGCCGCGGCGCTATTAACGGTCCGACGCCCGGCAGGCGTCGCGCGTCTTCTTATAGTCGACAATCATGGCGGCGAGCGTCGAATTTTGCGGCAGCGCGCGCAGCTCGCGCGCCGCCTGCCTCTGTTCTTGCGTCGAATAAGCGACGAGCGGCGGACATCCGCCGCCCGTCGATTGGCAGGCCGCGAGCGCGAGGCTAAAAGCGCCCATGATCGAGATCTTCCGCGACATTTTCCGCGCTCCTGCGCTGAGCCATGATTTCCGCCTGCAGCTTCGAGGCGCGCAGGTCCGCCTCGGTGCGGCGCGCCTTTTCCGCCTCGGCGCCGGCGGCGCCAAGACGTACCAGGACGGTGCGCCCGAGCGCATAGGCGACCGCGCCGATGGCGGCGACAATAAGCGCCGTCAGGCTCGACATCTCACGCGTCCTTGCCGGGCGGCGTCGAGGTGATGCTGCGCATGATCGCCATCAGCGCCGCCGAGCCGATCGCCACGGCGCCGGCCTTGGGGTCATTGAGGAAGGCGATCCAGTCGGTCGAAGCAAGCGCGCCAAAAAGCGCGACGAGCGCCGCGGCGACATAAGTGCGATAGCCGTGCATTGTCATTTCCTTTCGTCATGCCGGAGGGCCGCCGGCGCGGATAAGTCGAATTGAGAAATCTCACTTGCGGCCGAAGACGCGCGAGACGAATGGATCCATGCGAAATGCCGGGCCGGGATCGCGCTTGCGCGTCGGGGCGATGTCGTCATGGCCGGCGATCTCGCTAATCCGATAGGCGTCGCAGATCGCCTTCGCGACATCGACGGCGACAGCGATCTGCGCGGCGGGATATGTCATCCAGGGCTTCTCGGCGCCGTCGAACTTATGCGCGAGCATCGCGACCTGGCTCGCGGGAATGCTCTTTCCATAGGCGTCGGCGAATTTGCCATTGGCGAGCTTGGCCAGCGGCCCGGCGTTCGTCATCTCGATTCCAATTGAGAAGGCGTTGCAGTTGGCGCGCTTTTTCCAAACGCTCCTGCCGGCGTGCCAAGTGACGCGATTGAAGGGCGCGAGCTGCGTCACCGTTCCGTCCAAATCGATGACGAGATGCGCGGAGGCTTTCGCTCTTGGATTGCAAAGCCAGGAAATCGCGCCCTTCGCCGATTGCGAGGCGGTGTAATGCATGACGAGCAGCGAGGGTTTCAAAGCGCCAGCGACATTGGGCGTCTGCGCCTGCGCGACAGGCTTGTCGTCACGATGCAGGACGTGATTCTTCACGGCGAAGGCCATGGGCCGTCTCCTTGCTGTTTAGAAAAATCGATTGATCGAGCCTCGCGCGTCGCGCGCTTAGGCCGTGATCGTCGCGGCTTGGCGGAACAATTCGTCCAGCGCTTCATCGCTCAACGAGAAGACGCTGGCGAGCGCAGCGACGAAAGCGCCCGCGCGATGAACTTCCGTGGCGTATTCCCAGGCAAGCGCAAGCGTCGGTTCTTCGCCGCTGCGGCTCTCTACATAGGCGTTGACCGAGTCGAGCAGCGTTCCTCCGCTCGGCGCGGGCGTGCGACGAAGCTGTTCGCGCGCCTGAAACATCGTCACGGAATCTGGAACGCTGGCGTTTTCGTAAGGCGCGTGGAAATTCGCGCCATCATAGGTCCATCGCGGACCCGAATTTTGCGCGGGAACCGCGAGAGCGCCTTCCGCGGGCGCCAAATCCTCGTCGGCTTCGACGACATTCTCAACGACGCCGTTACGAATAAGCGCGATGCGCATCTCTTCGCCTCCAATTTAAAAGAATTCGACGATGATCGCGTAACCCGCGCCGCCTGCGCCGCCCGCCCCGGCGGGGGCGGCGGTGGCGGCGGAACGGCGCAGAACGGCGCGAACTCCGG
>CAZCJY010000416.1:0-1905 GCA_964498975.1 uncultured Methylocystis sp. | reverse complement strand
GGCTTTATGCGCGCCGCGCGCGGTTGAAGGATTTGTTTGGCGCCCCAGTCGCGACGGCGCGCAGTCTTGACCCGACGGGGGGTCTCGACGCCAATTGAGCATGATGAAATGTTGGCGAGATTTTTCAAACTCAAGGCGTCGCCAATGTTGGCGGAATTTGAGTATTTGCCGGCGCGGCCGCAACGGCCGATAGAATGCGCCCCCTATGATCACTGGCCTTTCCCCGAAGGCGACGATTTCTTGATCTTCTATCGGACGCCGAAAAAAAACATTATGCGCTTCTGCGGCCTCGCCGATTTCGAGATGGCGCGCGACGGCGCGCGCGTTACCTGCGCGCCTACGCCCGAGACGCCGGAGGCGACGACCGCGCATCTCTATTTTAATCAAGTTCTTCCGCTGATCCACGGCAAGAGAGGCAAGCTGGCGTTTCATGGAAGCGCCGTCGATATTCGCGGCGCGGCGATCGCATTCCTGGGCGCCGCGGGCCGTGGCAAATCTACTCTCGCTGCGGCGCTGGCCGTCGACGGCTCGCCCTTTCTCACCGACGACGGCTTGATGCTCGAGCGCAGGGACAAGACCTATGAGGTCCTTCCCAGCTTCGCTTCGCTCGGACTGCGGCAGGACAGTCAGGACACGCTTCTCCCGAGCGATGCGACGACGGTTGCGCCCGTTCACGATACGACGAGGCAACGCTGTGTCGTTCACGCGAAGCTGCCCCATTGCAATGAATCGCGGCCCCTCGCGGCGATCTATTTCTTAGGCGAGCGGCAAGTCGACGAGATCAAAATCCGTCGCCTCAAGCCCGCTTCCGCTTTCGCTGGTTTGATGCAGCATTCCTTCGTTCTCGATGTCGAAGACCGCGCCGGGGCGCATGGGCATTTCGACAGGGTCGTGCGGTTCGCCAATGAAGCCGTCTTCTTTCACCTCGACTATCCCAGGCGCTATGAACGGCTGCCGTCCGTCATGAGGACTATCCGCGCAGCTGCGCTCGACAAGGCGGGCGATCAATAGCGAGGCGCCGCAAATCATGTTTGCAAATTAAGTCGTTGAAAATATAGGTATTAGCGCCAGAAGAAGTGTCGAAATAGCGTCGTATCGAATTGATTTATCTGCAAAAAAGCAGAAAATTTTTATACCAACAAAGATACCAACCGTTTGTATCGGTAAAGGCGAAACGCCCGCGCCGAGACGGTCGCCGAGAAGCCGATGTTCCGATCGGCCTCCACATCGAAAGCCTAGCCGGGAATAAGCTTGAGCCTAAATAGTCGAGACAAAGTAAATCTAGAAAACGAGATTGTTTTCGTTGCTGGCCACGCCATGTCGTGAGTAGATCGCGCTTCGCAGGCGGCGAGCGCGAGCCGGAGGAGCAGCGGCGATGACCGAAAAAACGACTCCCCGATTTGCGTCATCGGCATGGTGGGCTGAACACCCCCAAACCAATCTTGTCATTGTGCACGCGATTCTTTCACTCTCCAGCGATGATCGGACGCCAGAATCCATCTGGCTCGCGCCTACGAACGACGAGTGGAGACAAGTGGCTGAACTCGCCGCTGAATATAGCGACGAGGATGATCTCGCGTTGGCCGGCGATCAAATGGCCTGGCGCATCCTATCGAGGGCCTTTCGAGGAGACGCGCCGCCGTGCAGCGTCTCCGGGTGCGGCTCCTCGAGCGTGCACGCCCTCCCACCCGGCCGCGCTGTCGGAACACGGAACATTCGACGCCCGTCGGGCGTTCATCAGGGCGGGTTGAGGAGCGAAGACGTTGATCATAAGTTTTGATCGGATTTTGGGGGTTGGCTGCGGAAGGAGCTTCTATCTGGCGCTGGGCATTATGCTCGCGATAGCATTTGGGCAGTTGTCGGCTGGACCAGCTGCTGCTCAGATCAATCCGGAGGCGCTCCTAC
>CAZCJY010000415.1:0-1918 GCA_964498975.1 uncultured Methylocystis sp. | reverse complement strand
GATTTCGAACGGCTTGCGCGCGAGCAGACGGCGGCGGTGGGCGCGCGGCTCGTCTGGGCGATCGGCCAGCGCCGCATTGTCGAGCGCGGCGACGCCGCCTTGACCATCCGCCTCGCGCCGGCGCGGCGCATCTTTCCCGCCCACCAGAGCCGCCTCGTCATAGAGGCCGCGGCGTTCGAGGCGGCGGTCGCCGCCGACGTGCGCGAGGCGCCTTTCGCGATCATGGAGCATTGGCTGCGCGAGGGCGGCGCGCCGCGCGTCATTCTTCGCCTGCGCATTCCAGACTCGATCGAGGAAAGCGCGGCGCTGCTCGGACGCTGCTGCGTCGCGCTGGCGATGAACCAGCGCCGTCGGCTGAAAAGCTGGATGCTCGATCAGCGGACGGCCGGCGAGCCGACGATCGATCCGCTGACCTTTGACGATCTGCGCCAGGCCACGGGCGAGCCGGACGAACATCCCGACGCGGTCGAGACGACGGAAGCGGTCGTCGTCGCCAATCTCCTCGCGCTGCTCGTAGATCAGGACGAAGCGGATGTCGACGGAATCGCCGTGCGCCGCAGCCGCGAGAAAAGCGCGCCCGGCATGGGCGAGACGGTCGAGATCGAATTCTACGGCGCGGCGCTGGGAGACGACGTCGGGCTCGTTTGCCCCGCGGCTGCGGCCGGCGATATTGGCGTCGCGCCGGTCGATCCCGGCGGCGCGCCCTTTGCGCGTCTGTTTCGCGTCGACGGCGACGGGCTGACGCCGCGACGCGCGGCGGACGACGAAGGCCTGCTCGACGAACTCATGCGCCGCGCGGCCGATGCGGCGCGCGCCGCGACAGGCGCCGCATCGCGCGCCGTCGCCGAACGCGCCGCCGGCCTCAGAAGCCGACGCGACAAACTCATCGCCTCGCTGAACGGCGCCCTCGCGCGCGCGGAAATCGCGACGCGCTTCGAGACCACGGGCCTATGGGACACGCTCGAACCCATGGCTCAGGCGAGCTTCGTCGCGCTCGTCGTCGAAACGCCGCCCACGGCGCGCGCAAGATTGCAGCGACTGGGCGGCTATGGCGCCTTTCGCGCCGATCCAGCGCTAACGGCGGCGCTGGCGCGCGGCGAGTTCGCGGCGTCCGCGCAGTTCACGCAGGAGCCGAACGCTGGTCGCGGCGTCCCGTCCCTACTCGCGCGCTATCTCGCCGCCTGCGGCGCGGAAGGCATGGTCCCGCCGGAGCTGGACGTTTCGGAAGAAGCGCGGCTGCTGCGCGCGCTGCTGCAAGAACAGGAACTCGTTGCGCTGCGTGAAGCGCGCATCGCGCTCGCAAGCGAGCCGACGACGCGGCGCGAGGCGGCGAATGCGGCGCGCCTGCTCGCCGACCACGCGACCGTTGAGCACGCCCGCGCGCATTTCGACGAATATGGCGCGACGGACATAGCCGAAACGCTGGACGCCTATCTCAACCTGCGTCGCGCAGGCCGTTGGACGCCGCCCCAGGAAGCGCCGACGCTCGCCGCGCTCATCGCCCGGGCGGGCGTGGAGCTTGACGCCGCGCGGCTGGAGGCGGAAAGCCTCGCGCAAGCGCCGCCGGCGCCAGAAAAGCCGAAGGGGCTGCTTGCCGCCATGCGGGGGTTTTTTGGACGCTAAAGCGCCAATAACGCTTGTTGCAGAGCGGCGCTACGCTGCTTAATGAATATTCGTTACAATTGTCGACATGACCGCTCGAAGCGCTGAAGGCAAGAAGCGTCGAGCTGGCGAATTGCGCTAAAATTGGATCGATTTCCTTGCTATAAAGGGCCGCGCGCGTCGATTGCGATTCGCGTGCGCGCTTTTCCTTCGGCGGCATGCGCACGAAATACGCCGATAGGCGTCTGGCATGGCCGCCATGGCTTTATGCGCGCCGCGCGCGGTTGAAGGATTTGTTTGGCGCCCCAGTCGCGAC
>CAZCJY010000414.1:0-1920 GCA_964498975.1 uncultured Methylocystis sp. | reverse complement strand
GGTCGTCTTTCTCGTACCAAGTCGCGGTTGGCAGAACGATGTCGGAATACATGCAAGTCGTCGACATGCGGAAATCGAGCGTCACCAGCAGATCAAGCTTGCCTTCGGGCGCCTCGTCGCGCCATGTAACGTCTTGTGGCTTTTGCCGGCCTTCCTCGCCCAAATCCTTGCCGAGCACGCCATTCCTTGTTCCAAGCAGATGTTTGAGGAAATATTCGTGGCCCTTGCCGGAGGAGCCCAGGAGATTGGAGCGCCACACGAAGAGATTGCGCGGCCAGTTTTTCGGATTGTCCGGGTCTTCGCAGGAAAGCTTTAGCTCACCCGACTTCAGCGCGCGCGCGACATAATCTTTCGGCTCGAGTCCGGCCGCCGCCGCTTTTTTTGCGATCTCGAGCGGATTGTCCTGCAACTGCGGCGCGGAGGGCAGCCAGCCCATGCGCTCGGCGCGGGCGTTGTAGTCGATCAGCGCGCCATCCCAGGGGCCGGCGGGCGCCGTGGGCGAGAGAATTTCGGAAACGTTCAGCGTCTCGTAACGCCATTGGTCCGTATGCGCGTAAAAGGCCGATGTCGAATTCATCTGACGCGGCGGCCGGCCCCAATCGAGCCCAAAGGCCAAGGGCAGCCACCCCGACTGCGGCCGCAGCTTCTCCTGGCCGACATAATGGGACCAGCCGCCGCCCGATTGTCCCACGCATCCGCATATCGCCAGCATGTTGATGATGCCGCGATAGTTCATGTCCATATGGTACCAATGATTGAGTCCCGCGCCGACAATGATCATCGAGCGGCCCTTGGTCTTCTCGGCGTTTTTCGCGAACTCCCGCGCCACCGTGATGATCTGCGCGCGCGGCACGCCGCTGATCTTCTCGGCCCAGGCCGGCGTGTATGGCTCCAAATCGTCGTAGCTCGCCGCGACATGCGCGCCGCCGAAGCCCCGGTCGACGCCGTAATTGGCGGTGAAGAGATCGAAGACGGAGGCAACGAGAACCTCGCCCTCGACGAGTTGCAATTTCTTCGCCGGAACATTACGCACGAGCACGCTCGGATGGCCCGTGCCCTCGAAGTGATCGTGTTCGCGATTGCCGAAATAGGGAAAGCCCACTTCCGCGATCAAGTCGTTCTTGTCGGCGAGGGAAAGACAGAGTTTCACGTCCTTGCCGGACGAGTCCATCTCCTCGAGATTCCACTTGCCCTTTTCGCCCCAGCGGAATCCGACCGTTCCTTTGGGAACGACGATGTCTCCGCTCGCTTCGTCATAGGCGAGCGTCTTCCATTCCGGGTTGTTCGTTTCGCCAAGCGCGCCATCGAAATCGCTGGCGCGCAGGAAGCGGTCGGGAACGTAATGATCGCCCTGCTTCGTCAGGCGCACCAGCATCGGCATGTCGGTATATTGCCGGACATAGTCGCGGAAATATTCGGTCTGTCGATCGACATGGAACTCACGCAGGATGACATGAACCATGGCCATGCCGAGCGCCGCGTCGGTGCCCTGCTTGGGCGACACCCACATATCCGCGAATTTCGATGCCTCCGAATAATCGGGGCAGATCACGACGCTTTTGGCGCCCTTGTAACGCACCTCGGTATAGAAATGCGCGTCGGGGGTGCGTGTCTGCGGAACGTTCGAACCCCACAGAATCAGGAAGCCGGAATTGTACCAATCGGCGGACTCGGGGACATCGGTCTGCTCGCCCCAGGTCTGCGGACTGGCCGGTGGCAGATCGCAATACCAATCATAGAAGGACATGCAGACGCCGCCGAGCAGCGACAGATAGCGCGACCCAGCGGCGTAGCTGACCATCGACATCGCAGGGATGGGCGAGAAACCGAAGATGCGATCGGGACCATAGGTCTTCGCCGTATAGGCGTTCGCCGAGGCGATGATCTCGTTCACCTCGTCCCATGTCGCGCGCACGAAGC
>CAZCJY010000413.1:0-1929 GCA_964498975.1 uncultured Methylocystis sp. | reverse complement strand
TGGAGCGTCACCGCCAATATCGACAAGCTGGGCGTGAAGGCCTCGACGCCGCTGATCTGGATCGCGGCTGTGACGATTCTGATCGCTATTTGCGCGGTGCTCTATTGGTTCGCGGGAGAGCGGCGCGCGCCGCGCCTTTACGACTTGCGCTACGCCATCGGCGCCGGCTCGGCGATGGCCTTCGGCAACACGGTGCAGATGTGGGCGCTGACGGTGCTGTTCACGCCTTACGTGATCGCCATCAAGCGGCTCTCGGCGCTCTTTACGGTGCTCGCGAGCGGGCATGTGTTGAAGGAGGAGACGGGCGGCCGCCTGCTTGGCGCGGCGGTGATGCTCCTGGGAGCGATAATGATCGCGCTGGCGAGGGGCTGAGGCGGCTTTTGCCTATCGCGCATCACGATAAAAAAGAAGAGACCGTCAGCGGATAGAGACGCTGACGGCCTGCTATTCAGCTGCAGACCCGAGGTCTACAACCATTAACGACAGAACTCCGGCCGTTGGCGCAAGCCACGCCGTCGAGACGGAGATCGCCTTATACTGATGCCGGACCGCTCAGAGCGCGCCGATCACCCGCTGACCTTTTGATCAGAGGCGCGTGATCGTGACAGCTGCAATAACGACCATAGCCACCATAGCTGCGGGGACGAGCCAACCCATATTTCCCTCCCATTTGATTGCGCCATTAAATGGCGTCCGTTTTCAACTTCGCCGCAGTACGCACCTTCGCCGCAGGGCCTAGGGTTTGTCAAGCCCCTGCCGCCTCGCTCCTTGACGCTTTAAGCAGCTTTTAGTCTCAGCTTCCGCTCTAGAAGCACTGCGAAATGTCAGATTTTTTCAGACGAGGAGATCGCAAAATTTCCCGTCGATAAATTAGACTACGCCAGAGGAGCGCCTGTTTCTATGCGAAACCTTGTGAAAACTGATAAGGGAGCGGAAATATAACGTAATGTCCTCTCCTTACTCCTCCATCTTGAGCGCCGCGATGAAGGCCTCCTGGGGTATCTCGACGCGGCCGAATTGACGCATCTTCTTCTTGCCTTCCTTCTGTTTTTCCAAAAGCTTGCGCTTGCGCGTCACGTCGCCGCCGTAGCATTTCGCCGTCACATCCTTGCGGAAGGCCCGCACCGTCTCGCGCGCAATGATCTTGCCCCCTAACGCCGCCTGGATCGGCACCTGGAACATATGCGGCGGGATCAGCTCTTTCAGCTTCTCGCACATTTGCCGGCCGCGCCCTTCGGCCCGGGTGCGATGCACGAGCATGGAAAGCGCGTCGACCGGTTCGGCGTTGACCAGAATGCTCATCTTCACGAGATCGCCGGCGCGGTAGTCGGTGAGCTGATAGTCGAAACTGGCGTAGCCCTTGGAGATGGATTTCAGCCGGTCGTAGAAATCGAACACGACTTCATTGAGCGGCAAGTCATAGACCGCCATGGCGCGCTTGCCGACATAATTCAGATCGACCTGCGCGCCGCGCCGGTCTTGGCAGAGTTTCAACACCGAGCCGAGATAGTCGTCGGGCGTCAGAATCGTCGCCCTGATCCACGGCTCCTTGATCTCTTCGATCTTCACCACGTCCGGCATATCGGCGGGGTTGTGCAGCTCGATCTCGTCGCCATTCGTCAGCGTGATCTTGTAGATGACCGACGGCGCCGTCGCGATGAGATCGAGATCGAATTCGCGCTGCAGCCGTTCCTGAATGATCTCCAAATGCAGCAGGCCGAGAAAGCCGCAGCGGAAGCCGAAGCCAAGCGCCGCTGAAGTCTCCATCTCGTATGAAAAGCTCGCGTCGTTCAAACGCAGCTTGCCGATCGCCGCGCGCAAATCCTCGAAATCCGCAGCGTCAACGGGAAACAAGCCGCAAAACACGACGGGCTGCGCCGGCTTGAAGCCCGGCAGCGGCTCGGCGGTCGGCTTCTTGTCGTCGGTGAT
>CAZCJY010000412.1:0-1933 GCA_964498975.1 uncultured Methylocystis sp. | reverse complement strand
GGGAAGGTCGACAAACAAACTCTGCGCGATGACATCCAGGCAAAGCTCAACTTCTAAAGCAAACAGGAATCGATCATGGCCATACAATCCCTTGCATCCTACGCCATGCCGGGCCCAGACTCATTCCGGATCAATAAAGTCAATTGGACTTTTGTTCCCGAGCGGGCCGCGCTGCTCATCCACGACATGCAAGACTATTTCGTCGGATTCTATGGCGACAAAAGTCCGCTGGTCGACCAGCTCATCTTGAACGTTCGCAGATTGCGCGCCTTTTTCAAGGCTCACGGCGCGCCGGTGATCTATACCGCGCAGCCGATTGAACAAAGCGATGAAGATCGCGGCTTGTTGAATGATATGTGGGGACCAGGTCTGAACGCCCATCCGCATCTTCACAAAATTGTTGAGTCGCTCTCGCCGGAAGCGGGCGATATTGTGCTAACCAAATGGCGTTATAGCGCCTTCAAGCGCTCGCCCCTGGCTGAGATGCTGAAGGACATGGGCAGAGATCAACTGGCGATCTGCGGCGTTTATGGCCACATCGGCTGTCTGACCACCGCGCTCGACGCTTTCATGCATGACATCAAGCCTTTCATGATCGCTGACGCCATCGGCGATTTTTCGCTCGAAGATCATCTCATGACTCTGAACTATGTCGCCGGACGCTGCGGCGCGGTGGTCGGCGTCGACGAGGCGCTCGCCACGCGAAAGAAACATCCTGCTTCGCTAACCAGAGAAGATCTCAAGACGCAGCTCTTGACGGCGATCGATGTGGAGGAAGCAGAGTTCGACGCCGACGAAAATCTTATCGATTACGGCCTGGACTCAGTGCGAGTCATGATGCTGGTCACGGAATGGCGCAAACTCGGAATAGATGTGGGTTTTGACGAGCTGGCGAAAAAGCCCACTCTGAATGGCTGGTGGGAAATCATCGATCGGCGGCTCCCTACGGTCGTTTCTGCGTGACATCCTGGGTGGTTGCGAATGGATTTTTCAGGAAAGCGGATTTGGGTCACGGGCGCGGGTCAGGGAATTGGCTATCAGACGGCTGTCCAATTCGCGGCGCGGGGCGGCGATGTTGTCGGATTGGACAAGACGTTTTCAGCTTCGAGCTATCCTTTTGCAACCATGCTCCTCGACGTTAGCGAGCGCGATCAGGTGCAAAGAACCTGCCGAGCTTTGCTGAAAGAGCGTCCGCGGCTGGATGTGCTGGTGAGCGCCGCCGGCGTCCTGCGTCTCGGTTTGGCGGAAGAATTGAGCTATGATGATTGGGTGGCGTGTATGACCGTCAACGCCTCCGGCCCATTCCACCTTTTTCAGCAGACCATACCTCAATTCAAACGGCAGCGATCGGGCGCCATCGTCAGCGTCGCCTCCAACGCCGCGCACACGCCCCGAATGCTGATGAGCGCCTATTGCGCCTCCAAGGCGGCGCTGACAAGTCTGACGCGATGCGTGGGTTTGGAGCTCGCGCCTTATGGCGTTCGATGCAATCTCGTTTCCCCTGGCTCAACCGACACCGCCATGCAGCGGTCCATGTGGCGCTCGGCCGACGGAGAGAAACAAGTGATCGCCGGAGACCTGGGATCATTCAAATTGGGAATTCCGCTTGGAAAGATCGCCACGCCAGAGGAGATCGCAAGCGCCGTTGTTTTTCTCGCATCGGATCTCGCCAGCCACATAACGCTTCAGGATCTTGTCGTGGATGGCGGCGCGACGCTTTCAGCTTAACGGCTGAATCGCCAGGAGCCGGCGCGCGCTTACGCCGTCCGAGCGGGAGGAGCGCATCGCTCCAGTGGACGGCGCCGAACGCCTGAATTGCGTCGTTGGATGGCTGTCGGTGCAGCCGAGATTTTGATTTCTGCTTACCAGACGCTTACCAATATGCGCCTCGGGTCGCTCCAACCGCGCTTTTCCCGGTGTAAATATTTGATTT
>CAZCJY010000411.1:1164-1939 GCA_964498975.1 uncultured Methylocystis sp. | reverse complement strand
CCCGCCAGCGCCTGTAAGGCCCGCCGCGCCGCCGCCAGCGCCTCCTGCGGCTCCAAAGCCCGCAGCGCCGCCGCCTAAACCCCCCGCCGCCGCTGCCGACGTCGATCCTTTGGAGTCGCTCGAAGCTGAAATGGCGCGGCTTCTCGGCCGGCCTGGCGATAAGGAATAAAAAAGGGCGTCGCTGACGGCGACGCCCTTCCAGTGTTTGAGCGTCTTACGCGCCTCAGTCGTCGCGATAGACTTTCTCGCGCCGCTCGTGACGTTCCTGCGCCTCGATCGACAAGGTCGCGATCGGCCGCGCGTCGAGGCGCTTTAGCGAGATCGGTTCGCCCGTCTCCTCGCAATAGCCGTAGGTGCCGTCGTCGAGCCGCGTCAGCGCCGCATCGATCTTGGCGATGAGCTTGCGCTGCCGGTCGCGCGCGCGCAGTTCGATCGCGCGATCCGTCTCCGATGAGGCTCGGTCCGCGAGATCTGGATGATTTTCATTTTCGTTTTGCAGAGCCGCGAGCGTCTCGCGACTCTCATGCAGAATGTCTTCCTTCCAAACCAGCAGCTTTCTTCGAAAATATTCGCGCTGCCGGTCATTCATGAAGGGTTCGTCTTCAGACGGCTTATAAGTTTCTTCCAGATCCACCGCCATTCTCGCGAATCCTCTATTGGCCCATAGGCGACGCCTATATAGACGCGACGCATGACACTTACAATCGCCGTCGCATCGCCGACTCAGCCCATCGCTTTGCGCAGATTTTCATCGATTTTGTCAAGGAAACCCGTC
>CAZCJY010000411.1:0-1154 GCA_964498975.1 uncultured Methylocystis sp. | reverse complement strand
GCCACCTTTGATTGCAGCCGACGAGCAGCGCCAGATCCTTGGTCATGTAGCCCGATTCGACCGTGGCGACGCAGATTTCCTCGAGCGTCCGCGCGAAGCGCTGGAGCTCCTCGTCGCCGGCAAGCTTGCCGCGGTGCGCGAGAGCGCGCGTCCATGCGAAGATCGAAGCGATGGAGTTGGTCGAGGTCTCATGGCCCTTCTGGTGCTCGCGATAGTGGCGGGTCACCGTCCCATGCGCGGCCTCCGCCTCCACGGTCTTGCCGTCGGGCGTCATCAGCACGCTGGTCATCAGCCCGAGCGATCCGAAGCCCTGCGCCACCGTGTCGGACTGCACGTCGCCGTCGTAATTCTTGCAGGCCCAAATATAGCCGCCCGACCATTTGAGCGCCGAGGCGACCATGTCGTCGATGAGGCGATGCTCATAGGTCAGCCCCAGCGCCTGAAACTTCGATTTGAACTCGGCGTCGAAAATCTCCTGGAACAAATCCTTGAAGCGCCCGTCATAGGCCTTGAGGATCGTGTTCTTGGTGGAGAGATAGACCGGAAATTTTCGCGTCAGCCCATAATTGAAAGTCGCGCGCGCGAACTCGCCTATGGACTCGTCCAAATTATACATCGCCATGGCGACGCCGGCGCCCGGGAAGTTGAACACTTCCTTTTCGATCACCTCTCCGTCCACGCCTTCGAATTTGATGGTCAAGCGGCCCTTGCCCGGAACCTTGAAGTCGGTGGCGCGATACTGGTCGCCATAGGCGTGGCGGCCGATGATGATCGGCTGCGTCCAGCCCGGCACGAGGCGCGGCACGTTTTTGCAGATGATCGGCTCGCGGAAAATGACGCCGCCGAGAATGTTGCGGATCGTGCCGTTCGGCGACTTCCACATTTCCTTGAGATGAAATTCCTTCACCCGCGCTTCGTCGGGCGTGATGGTGGCGCATTTCACGCCGACGCCAAGCTCTTTTATGGCGTAGGCGGCGTCGATCGTCACTTGATCATTGGTCGCGTCGCGGTTCTCAATCGAGAGATCGTAATAGATGAGATCGATGTCGAGATAGGGTCGGATCAACTTTTCCTTGATGAAGGCCCAGATGATGCGGGTCATTTCGTCGCCGTCGAGTTCGACGACAGGATTCGCAACCTTGATCTTCCGCATG
>CAZCJY010000410.1:0-1945 GCA_964498975.1 uncultured Methylocystis sp. | reverse complement strand
GACCCGCTGCGCCGCATGCAGCGTTGCGATCGCGCCGAGCGAATGCGCCACGATCACGGCGGGCCGCGCGCTCGCGAGCACGTCGCGGGCGATCGCCTCTTCCCATTCGATGCGCCTCGGCTTTTGCCAATCGCGCTGGATCACGCGGCGCGCCGTGGAGAGCTTCGCCTGCCATCGGCTCTGCCAATGCCCGGGGCCAGAGTCGTTCAAGCCCGAAACAATCAGGATGTCGGCGTCGGCGGCGCGCATGGCTCAAACGGTTTCGGGCGAAACGAAAGCGCCCGCAAGCGCGTCCTCGATCAGCTTGCGCGTCTCGGCGACGCCGTAAAGCGTGATAAAGGAGCCAAAGCGCGGTCCCTTCTTTTCGCCAAGTAGAACTTCGTAGAGCATGTTGAAGAAGTCGTTGGAGACGCCCGGCCGCTCCGGCGTCGCGCCCTTGGCGGCAAAATCCTGATAGCGCGGCACGGCGCGCGCGACATCATAGAGAGCGGTCTGTATGTCTTCGGCGCTCGCGCCTTGCGGCAGAGCGCCGAGCGTTTCGTCGAGCTTTGCGAGCACATCGCGCTCGACATCGTCGGCGGCGCGATAGGTCTTCGCCGGCTTCACGAAGTCACGGAAATAAGCGACCGCATAGCCGACGAGTTTATCCAGCCGAGGATGATTTTCGGGGCTTGCGTTTGGCGCGTAGCGGCGCAGAAAGCCCCAAAGCACCGCGGGATCTTCGGCGTTGGCGACAGCGGCGAGATTGAGCAGCATGGCGAAGGAGACGCTCACGCCTTTCGTCTCGCCCTCATGGACGAGCGTTTCCGCTTCTGGCGGCTCGCCGGCGTGAATGTGCCAGACAGGATTGCCGAGCCGCTGCTTCCAATCCTGGCGCGGATAGGCGTCGAGGAAGGTCAGATAATCGTCGACCGCGCGCGGGATCACGTCGAAATAGAGCCGCTTCGCCGCAGTCGGCTTCTGGAACATGAATTGCGCCAGGCTCTCGGGGCTGGCGTAGGTCAGCCACTCTTCGATCGTCAGGCCGTTGCCTTTCGACTTCGAAATCTTCTGGCCTTTTTCGTCGAGGAAGAGTTCGTAATTGAAGCCTTCCGGCGGGCGCCGGCCGAGTGCGCGCACGATGGCGCCGGAAAGTTTGACCGAGTCGATGAGGTCCTTGCCCGCCATTTCATAGTCGACATTGAGCGCATACCAGCGCATCGCCCAGTCGGGTTTCCATTGCAGCTTGCAATGGCCGCCGGTGACGGGCGTCGTGAATTTCTCTCCCGTTTCGGGATCGGTCCATGAGATCGTGCCGGCTTCCGCATCGTAACCGTCGAGCGGAACCTGCATGACGATGCCCGTCGTCGGGTGCACCGGCAGAAACGGCGAATAGGTGCTTGCGCGCTCCTCGCGGAAGGTCGGCAGCATGATCGCCATCACGGCGTCGTAACGCGTGAGCATATGCTTCAAGGCCGCGTCGAAACGGCCGCTCTTATAGTACTCCGTCGACGACGCGAATTCATAATCGAAGCTGAAGGCGTCGAGGAAGGCGCGCAGCCTTGCGTTGTTATGCGCGCCAAAGCTCTCATGCGTCCCGAAAGGGTCGGGCACTTGAGTCAAAGGCTTGCCGAGATGCGCCGCGACCAGCTCCTTATTGGGGATGTTGTCGGGCACTTTGCGCAAGCCATCCATATCGTCCGAGAAGGCCAGCAGCCGCGTCGCGATCTTGCCTTGCGTCAGCACTTCGAAAGCGCGGCGCACCATGCTCGTGCGCGCCACTTCTCCGAAGGTGCCGATATGCGGCAGGCCCGAGGGACCGTAGCCCGTCTCGAAAAGCACGTTCTTCTGTCCGCTCGCCTCGATCCGCTTGACGAGCTTCTTCGCCTCCTCGAACGGCCAGGCCGGCGAGACGCGCGCGGCGTCGACAAGTTCAGGCGATAAAAGGAGCGGAGCGGACATGTGT
>CAZCJY010000409.1:0-1985 GCA_964498975.1 uncultured Methylocystis sp. | reverse complement strand
TTCGTCCGTCTCGCGCTGGTCGAGAACGAGCAGCGCATCCGTCAGGCGGCGCGCAATCTGCGCCGCTTCTTCGAGACGGCGGACAGCAAGCTGCATAATGTCGTGCCGCTCGCGGCGCGGGGGTGACGGACCGCGCGTCGTCATGGCCGGCCTTGAGCCGGCCATCCACGCGGCGCCGCGCCGCGCCTTCATCAAGCAGTTCGCAACGTCGAGGCGTGGATGCCCGCGACAAGCGCGGGCATGACGGCCGGGCATTATCGCCCGAAGTAGCTCTCCAGCACCCGCAAATACACCGCGCAGAGCGCGTCTATGTCGGCGATGCGCGCATTCTCGTCCACCGCATGGATCGTCTCATTGGTGAGACCGAACTCCAGCACCGGGCAAAAATGCGTGATGAAGCGCGCGTCCGACGTGCCGCCGCTGGTTGAGAGCGCCGGCGTGACGCCTGTGACGTCTTTCACCGCGCGCGCGACGAGCTCGGTGAAATCGCCGGGCTTTGTGATGAAGGAAACGGCGTTCGACGGCGGGAATTCGACCTCGACCTTCGCGCCCGCCGCCGCTTCCTTGATCACCGCACGAATGCGTTCTTTTAGCGAGTCATGCGTCCAAACGTCGTTGAAGCGGATGTTGAACTGCGCGCAGGCCTCGCCAGGAATGACATTGACGGCGGGATTGCCGATGTCGATTGACGAGAACTCGAGATTGGAGCGGTCGAAATGCGCCGTGCCCGTGTCAAGCTCATGCGCCGAGAGCGCGGCGACGATGCGCGCGATGATCGGCGCGGGATTTTCCGCGCGGTGCGGATAGGCGACATGGCCCTGCTTGCCGATGACGCGAATGCGGCCGTTGAGCGAGCCGCGCCGCCCGATCTTGATCGTGTCGCCGAGCGCCGCGACATTCGTCGGCTCGCCGACGATGCAATGGTCGAATTTTTCGCCGCGCGCCCGCGCCCAATCGAGCAGCTTCACCGTGCCGTTGATCGACGGGCCTTCCTCGTCGCCGGTGATAAGGAAGGAGATCGCGCCCCAAGATTTATCATTCGGCGCGCTGCGCTGCTCGACATAGGAGAGCGTCGCGGCGAGGAAGGCGGCGATCGCGCCCTTCATGTCGGAGGCGCCGCGGCCGTAGATTCTGCCGTCGGAAATTTCCGCCGCGAAAGGATCGAAGCGCCAGCGCGCGATATCTCCCGTCGGCACGACGTCGGTGTGGCCGGCGAAGGCGAGATGCGGATGGCCGGCGCCGATCGTCGCGAAGAGATTGTCGACATCCGGCGTCGCGGGTTCCGAGAAGACCAGCCGGTGCGTCGCGAAACCAGCCGCCTTCAGCGCGCGTTCGACGACATCCAATGCGCCGGCGTCTTCCGGCGTCACCGACGGACAGCGGATGAGATCGCGTGTGAGGGAAATGGCGCGGGAGGCGGCGTTCATTTCGCGGCGTCTCTGGGCGGGTCAAAACCCAATTCGTAAACGGTCCAGACGACGGCGGCGACAAAGACCGCGTCGAAACCCCAGACATACCAGCGCGACATGACTTCGGCGACGCGCGGCTGCAGAAAATGCGCCGCGCCGGCAAGCAGCGCGAGCAGTGGCGCAAGGCTCGCAAGCCCGAGCGGCGGGGCCAACCCGCGGTCGCGGAAGCGCTTGGCCGAGAGATTGATGAAGCTGACGGCGATAAGCATCACGACGAAGGCGTAGAAAATGGCATAGGCGTAGGCCGCCGCCGTTTCAGGCGCGAAGAAGGGGGTCTTCGACAAATCATGCGTCGTATAGGGCTCAAGCGCCAGCCAGATCAGCGTGAAGGGAATCAGAAGCGCCAGAAGCGCGCCGGCGCCGCGCCGCCAGGTCGCGCGATCGATGCGGCCCTGGTCGGTGCGATAGAGAAAGCGGATGCGCTCGGCGTCCATCAATCCCTCAAGAGCTCATTGATGCCGGTCTTGCTGCGCGTCTGCGCGTCGACCGTCTTGACGATCACCGCGCAATAGAGCG
>CAZCJY010000408.1:0-1991 GCA_964498975.1 uncultured Methylocystis sp. | reverse complement strand
ATGTGCGCGTCGCCATCGCGCTCGACTATCTGAGCGCGGCGCCCATTCGCGGCGCGCGCTCCGGCGGCGCCGGGGAGACCATGGAGGTCAAGTTGCGCGTCGCGCGGACGCCGACCTTCAGCCAGTCGCAGTAGCGCGCCGACTTGTTTCACGCGGCGACGGATTCGCCGAAGGCGTCCCTGTCGGCGGGCGCTGGTTCGCCAAGGGCGAATCCGCTTAAGGACGTCCCGCTCAATGGCGTCCAATGCAGCCCATCTCCGTCATATTTGAAATCGCGGGCGCCGTCCTGGCTGAGCGCGGCGATGACGCGCGGCCAGACGCCTTTCTGCTCCCAGCGATGGTAGCGCGTGTAAATCGTGTACCATTTGCCGAATCGCGGCGGCAGATTTCGCCAGGCTGAGCCGGTGCGCGCGATCCAGAACACCGCTTCGAGAAACAGGCGATTGTCGCGGCCGCTGCAGCCGGGATCGCCATCCTTGCCCGCAAGGACCGGCGCGACGCTCCGCCAGCGTTCTTCCGAAAGATAATTCTCGAGCAATTGATCCTCCATCGCGGAACGCCTTCCGGGGTTGACGATTCGCGGATTACTCTACTCTAGGTTGTGTTTGCTGGCAATACAACCTATCTCGTCCGCGACCGGCCGCTTCCCGCCGCTTCGCGCGCCTTTACGAATGATCGACGGATTGTGCGGGCTGGGCCCGCCGGCGGCCGCGCGCTTGCGGCTTACGCCGCCCTGTGGCACACAGGCGCCGAGGTTTTGAGGCGCGTGTTTCGAGCGTCTTGAGGCGACCAGCGCTGCAGTAGCTCAGTGGTAGAGCACTCCCTTGGTAAGGGAGAGGTCGAGAGTTCAATCCTCTCTTGCAGCACCATCGCAGCCGATGGGACGCTCGCGAACCGAAATCGCGATGAAGGCGATCGTCGCGAAGCGAGCCGAGGAGCCGCGCCGCTCCCTTCCAATTTATCCACCACCATTTCTACAAAATCCTGTCGAGCCACGCGCCCCCAGCGAAGTCCAGGACATTGCTGCAATTTAATGCGCGCGTCGTGACGGCGCGCTTTGCGCCGCAGGACGGTCAACAGTCGTCCGCGACGCTCAAATTCGTAAATCATTGCGCGCCCTTATCGCGCGCGCCGCCTTTGCCGGCGCGTCATAAGCGAAGGCGCGCGCCGCCGATCGATTTACCGATTCCTGAACAACTATATAACTTTTTCTTAAAATCACGTCGTTAACTCATGTGTTTACGCTGTGAGAACAATATGATCGACACTCCCGAGAACCGCTGGACGCCTGCATTCGACGAAGGCGTTCGGATCCTTTTCGTCGACGACGATCAGAATCTCGCGGAATTGGCCAAGGCCCGTCTGTCGACATCCACCGTAACGGTCGAGACGACGTTTGACGGCGCGGACGCCTGGGAGCGCCTGCAACAGGAGGCTTTCGACGTCGTGTTGCTCGATATCGAAACGCCAACGCTCGATGGGTTCGCGCTCTTGGAAAAATTGCGCGCCGACGCGCGGTTCGCCAATCTGCCCGTGGTGATGCTGACAGGGCGCGAAGACATCGCCTCGATCGACCGCGCCTTCCAACTCGGCGCGAATTCCTTCGTCGCCAAGCCGATCAATTGGCGCCAGCTCAGCTACGCCTTGCGTTACGTCTTGCGCTCGGCGCGCATGGAGGCCGACCTGCTGCGCGAGCGCAAACGCTCGCAGGAGCTCCTGCAATTGACCAATAATCTTCTGTCGCTGATCCGCTTGGAGGCGCGCACGCCGCTGAGCGCCATCTTCGGCTTTTGCGATTGCATCAGGCAGCAGATCGACGGCCCGATCGGCGTCGAAAGCTATTTGACATATGCGGAGCAGATCGACGCGGCGGCGCAGCAGCTGCAGGACAATTTCATGGATCTCATCCAATATGCGCAACTTGCCTCCGGCGCGGCTGATCTGACGGACGATGAATATCTCGCAAGCAAGGTGATGGACGCGGCGACGGC
>CAZCJY010000407.1:0-1998 GCA_964498975.1 uncultured Methylocystis sp. | reverse complement strand
CGGCGACGAAGCCGTCCTCAAGGCCAAGCGCTGACCTTTTTCAACAGCCTGCTAGATGTTTAGGCCCAGAGTATGATGGCGCAGATTCGGCTGCCATGGATCGGGACAGTTTATGGGCCAAATTCTGCATGGGAGCGCCCGCACGACAGAGGCGGTCGCTTTCCGCTAAGGCGGCGGTTTGCGCCTTCAACTGTGGCCGACGTCGTCGCCAAGGCCGCCCTTCTGGGCGTCAACTCTGGCGGTGATGATTCGGAGCAACTCATGCGCCAGGCGATGGCGTCGCTTGACGGCGTCGGCTTCGGCGAGCGCTAGCGCGAAGGCGTCGATGATCTCGTCGAGAGCACTGTCGCCATAGAGATTGAGCACGGCCGTCAAGGTGATGACGGCTTCGCTTTTGCGGCGATCTGACATTGAGCCTCCGATAGGCATTGCGGCGAATGGAAAAGCCGCACAGGCCGCGGCGGGATCGGAAGAGAAGAGGGAATCGCAAAAAACGCTCAATCGTTCGGACGACTTCGGCCGATCAAGCATTGCGCCGCCGATTTATGGGGTCTGGACGGGCGGGAACTGTGCGAGATACGGTTGATACTGAGTGGAGGATGGCTTGTTTGGGGACAGAATTGCTGATTCCGTCCAATAGGGGCGGTTGCAGTTCATGGAGCGGAAGATTGAGATTGGCGGCGGCTTTCTGGGCGCGCCGGGGGATCATGCTGCACGTCCAATGCGTTGCCGACCTCCGCCCGCCAGCGGATTGGGCGATCTCGATCAAATATAATTCGCGACGACTGGTCGCCGCTCCAATCGAACGCGGCTTCCCCCTCGTCTCAAAGGTCTTGGCGTGCATTGAAAAGCTCCCAAGGAGCCAACCAAATTTAATTGAATCATATAGCCGCGCCCGCGATTGTCAATCAAAAATAATTCGTGCACGCAGATGAAAGGGCAAAAAGACCCAAATTTGGTTGAATTCGCGCGCCGCCTCAAAGGGCTGCTGGCAAAATACAAATCGTTCCGGGAAGCGGCCGAAGAACTCGATATCCCCGAAAGCACTCTTACGCGCGTGGCGCGCGGCGCCAATGAGCCCGGATCAGCCCTGCTCTTAGCTCTGTCGACGAAGCTCAATGTCTCGATGAGCTATTTGCTCGGGCTCGATGACGAACCTGCGCCGGCGATCAGGGCGGGAGAGCGTTCAAAGCCGGAAGTCAGTCTCGTTCCCATTCCGAGCCTAGACGCGCGCGCGGCGGCGGGCGCCGGATCAATCAATCGCATTATCGCGATTGAAAAGACTCTGCCGTTTCCCGTTTGGATGCTGCACAAGCTCGCATCGCCCGGCGCCAAGGTGAGCTTCATGCGCGCGTCGGGCGACAGCATGCTGCCGACCTTCGACGATGGCGCGCTGTTGCTCGTAAACGAAAGCGAAAACCAGCTTCCGTCGAAGCCTTCGAAGCCTAAGAGGGACCATGAGCGCCAAGGCATATTCGTCTTTTTGCAGGGCGCCGATCAACGCGTGAAGCGGCTGCGGCGTTTGGCCAGCGGCGAGATTCTAATCATCAGCGACAACCGCGCCTATGATCCTGAAATCTTGCGCGGCGCAGAGCTAAAGCGCATTAAGATCATTGGCCGCGTGATATGGTGGGACAATCGGTTGTGATCATTAGAGGTCGAGGCGCGCGCGAGGATTTTTCTCGCTTCTCTTGCTCTTTCAGCTTTGTCCAGGAAGCGTCTTAAAGCGCTTCGATGAGGTCGTCGGCCGGCGAGTTCGACCGGCCGCTCGTCATTGAGCCTCGCGCGACTTCAGCCTTCCGATGCTTTCACCCGCATGAAGCGCCACGGCGACAGACTGGTCGCGCGCCGCGGGGGCCAGCCTGCCTCTGGACAAGTCGCCGGGCGCTTTCTATAAGCCCGTCACATCGTGCTTGCGCGAGCCCAGGTAGCTCAGTTGGTAGAGCATGCGACTGAAAATCGCAGTGTCGGTGGTTCGATTCCGCCCCTGGGCACCAT
>CAZCJY010000406.1:0-2001 GCA_964498975.1 uncultured Methylocystis sp. | reverse complement strand
AGCATGCGACTGAAAATCGCAGTGTCGGTGGTTCGATTCCGCCCCTGGGCACCATTAAAATCAATGACTTACGAGAGAACAAAAAATTCGGTTAGACACTTTTTTCGACCGAGTTAGACAAATTTGTTCACGTTTTAGGTCAACTTGGTCCGCTTCAAAGCGGCTTTAGCACTCTCCGGAAGGGCGGCATTTTCGCTGTAGTGACGTGCCATCGAGACCGACTTCTGACCCAGAATATCAGCGATATCCCGATCGTCGGCGCCGGCCTCACGGAGCCTCGTGCCGAGGGTGTGTCGCAGTCCATGAGGCGTCAGACCCGGCGCCACGACGCCCTCCTTCTCAAGCGGCTTTTTGAACTTCTGGAATGAAGCGTTGAAACCTGTCTCGGTCCACGGCTCGCCGCGAGAGTTGACCGCGATCTGCACGGCGTCGCTCTCCGGTCTGTTCTCGATGGCATCGGCAAGGATCGGGTGAATTGGGATCGACACGGCGACGCCGCGCTTCGAGGTCTTCACCGTGATCAAGCCGTCTTTAATAGCCGACAGGGTGACGGTCAGAAAATCAGCCTTACGAAGACCGTCGCCGTGCCGAGCGCGTCGGAAATGCGTTTCGCCGTGCGCTCGTCATTGGATGAGAAGGCGATCCGCACATGGCAGTTGTCCAAAATGGCGTTGTTTTCGCCATAGGCCTTGGAAATCTGATTGAGGCTCTGCGCGATAAGATAGGCGCGGATGCCTTACCCGGCCATGAAGGCGAGCGCCGTCTCGAAAAAATCGAGCCGCCCCAGCGCCGGGAATTCGTCGAGCATCATCAGCAACTGGCGCCTGTGGCTCTTCATTGGATCGCCTTCCAGCCTCTCCGTCAGTCGCCGCCCGATCTGGTTCAAGACGAGCCGCACCAGCGGCTTGGTGCGCGAGATATCGGAGGGCGGTATGACGAGGTAAAGCGACACCGGCCGCTCGGCGTCCATCAAATCGGCGATGCGCCAGTCGCAGGCCGAGGTGGTCGCCGCCACCGTCGGATCCCGATAGAGCCCTAGAAACGACATGGCGGTCGAGAGCACGCCGCTGCGCTCGTTCTCGGACTTGTTCAGCACCTCGCGCGCGGCCGAGGCGACCACCGGATGCACCCTCGGATGCTCCGGCACGCCGAGATGATTCGTCGCCATCATCCGCCGCAGCGTATGGGCGAAGCTCCGCTGCGGGTCGGAGAGAAAAGTCGCGACTCGAGCCAAGGTCTTCTCCTCTTCGGCGTAGAGCACATGCATAATCGCGCCGACGAGCAATGAATGGCTCGTTTTCTCCCAGTGATTGCGGCGCTCCAGCGCGCCTTCCGGATCGACGAGAACATCGGCGATGTTCTGGACGTCGCGCACCTCGTCCGGGCCTTTGCGCACTTCGAGCAGCGGATTGTAGCGCGCCGAGCGCGGATCGGTCGGATTGAACAACAGGCAATGCGAGAATTTCGAGCGCCAGCCGGCGGTCAATTGCCAGTTCTCGCCCTTGATGTCGTGAATGACGGCCGAACCGGTCCACGACAACAGCGTCGGCACGACGAGCCCGACGCCTTTGCCGCTTCGCGTCGGCGCGAAGGCCATGACGTGCTCCGGCCCGTCATGGCGCAGATACTGGTCCTTCAGCCGCCCGAGGAACACGCCGGCGGGACGAAACAATCCAGCCTGGCCGATCTCGCGCCTCAATGCCCAGCGCGACGAGCCATAGGTGGTGACGAGCCGATTTTGCCGCGCCCGCCACAGCGAGCCGACAATCGCCGCCGCGCAGCCCATGAACCCGCTCGCGCCCGCGAGCATCCCCGCCTTGTCGAAAACCTCGGGGGCATAGGCCTCGTAATGGTACCACCACTCGAACAGCCGCCAGGGCTCATAGACCGACCAGCTGAACAGCACGAACCACGGCGCGCCCAGTTGCGCCTGATAGCCGAGCATGTCCGCGCACCATTGCGTCGCCGCCCACACGCCGAGGATCACGATGGCGAAGACGA
>CAZCJY010000405.1:0-2010 GCA_964498975.1 uncultured Methylocystis sp. | reverse complement strand
GCGCGACCAATATGCTCCTGAAGACTTTCCCGACTGGCGGTTCGATCACCTCGACATCGCATATGATGCGCCAACACAATCCGTCTGGATGAATTACCGGGCGGACGCGCCCCTGTGCTATACGCCGCACACCCTGAATGAAATGACGCGTTTTCGACTAGCGCTTCAGGCGTTGTTTGGAAGCGGGCTTACGGCTCGTTACCCCGTTCGTTATTGCGTCATCGCTTCCAACAAGCCGCGCGTTTTTAATCTCGGCGGCGACCTCGGCACCTTTGCCGCCGCCATACGGACACATAATGTCGATCTCTTGCGCCGCTATGCTCACGCATGCGTCGACCTGATCGACAGCCTCTTGAGGGGATTGGATCTGCCCATCGTCACCGTCTCCGCCGTGCACGGCCAGTGCCTTGGCGGAGCTTTCGAAGCCGCGCTCGCGACGGATTTCATTCTCGCCGAGGAAAACGCCCGTTTCGCCATGCCGGAAGTGTCGTTCAATACTTTTCCGGGCATGGGCGCGGTCTCCCTGCTTACACGCAAACTCGGCGCGGCTCTGGCCCAGAAAATCATCTCGGAAGGCCTCGTCTACACTGGCCGCGAGATGTACGATCTAGAGGCGATCGATTTCCTGGCGCGCGACGGCGAAATTCGCGCGGCGACGCGCGCCTGGATGCTGAAGGACGCCGACATCATGTGGGCGCGCCGACGAACGTTGGCGGAGGCGCGGCGGCGCGCAAGCCCCATCACTCGAGACGAGTTGATCCGGATTACCGACCTTTGGGCGGACTGCTCCACGCGCATCAACGAAGCCGATTTGCGCCATATGGAGCGATTGGTCCGCGCGCAAAAGCGTCTAGTCGACTCGGCGCCCGGCCAGATCCGGAACGATTCAATTCGTTCCGCGCCGCGGTGAGGAAGCCATGGAAAACGCCATGCAGACCGAAACCGCCTCGGACAGGGCAAACGCAAAGGCCGACAGCGAGATTTATCAGGATCTCGTTGAGACATTGTTCGCGACCCGGGGGTCGTTTCTGTCGGGACTAGCCGCGGGCCTGCTGGCGCCGATCATCGCCTGGCTGTCGACGGGCCAGGACGTTTATTTCCAACTCATCCTTCTGATGACCTGCATGGCCGCCTATCGCATCGTCGTGTTCGTGGCCTATACGCGCGAGCCCGTGGTCCAGCGCCGCCAGGACGCGCGCCGCTGGGAGATACGCTACGCTATCGGCGGCGTCGGCTTCATGGCCGCCGTCGGCGTCACCGCCGCCGTTCTCTTCGTCAATCAGCACGACGAGATGGTCGCCTATTACGGCGTGATCCTGATGACGGGCTGCGCCGGCGCGCTCGCCAGTCGCAACGCCGGCCGGCCGATGATCGTTTTCGGTCAGGTCATCGGCGCCTGCGCGCCGCTGGCCATTGTTTGCCTGTTTTACTACAGCTTCTGGTATTGGGGCCTGACGCTGGTCCTGATTTTCGGCATGATCTCCGTAAAATCGACGACAGCCTTCCTGCACGCCAATCTCGAAGCCGCTCTGCGCAACGGCTATGAAGCCGTTCGCCAGCGAGCGAGATTCAGCCTTGCGCTTAACTCCATGACGCATGGCCTGTGCATGGGAAACGCCGATCTTTCGGTGACCGTCATCAACCGCCGCGTCATGGATTTCTTCGGCATCGTCGCGGCGACGACGCCGATCCAGCTCGACGCGCTGGCTCAGTCGATCGGCAACAGCGTCAACATGTCGCCCGAGGAAAACAAGATTTTCGTCGAGCGCTGGAAACGCCATGTCGGCTTTCCACACGCAAACGTCTTCACCCATAAGCTCGGCGAGCGATTCTTCGAATTTCATTGCGAACGCGCCGAGGCCGGCTCCTTCATCACTGTGATCGAAGACGTGACCGTGCAAAAGCGGGCATTGCGCGAGATCGAGCGCATCGCCCATTTCGACGACCTCACCAACCTGCCGAACCGGCATCAGTTTCAGGAAACGCTGGAGGAGGAGCTCGTCCAGCTCA
>CAZCJY010000404.1:0-2013 GCA_964498975.1 uncultured Methylocystis sp. | reverse complement strand
CGCTGAGCGTCACACGAATTGCGACAGTCCGGGAATGGAATTGGCGATTTCCTGCACCTTCTCCTTGCCGACGATCGTTTCGGCATAGGCGAAAATTTCGCGCCCCAATTTCTGAATCTGGCCCATGTCGAGGCCCGCGGCGTTCAGCTTGCCGGCGAGACCCATCAAGCCGCCCATACCGCCCATCAATCCCCCGAGGCCGCCGCTCTCGCCGCCGGACGCCTCCGCGGCGTCGATCGCTTCGCGCGCGCCCGCAACCTTGTCGAGGAAGTCCGACACCGGCCCGTCCGGCGCTTCTTTTTGAAGGAAGCCGAGCACGAGACCGATCGCGGTCTTGGCGACCCCCGCATCGACGCCAATGGCCGCCGAAACCCGCGCGATCAATTCATCCATGGCGTCCTCCTTGTAGATTCGCGCTCCGCTCACGCGCGACGCGACTGTCGCCGCGACAGGGTTCAAAATCAAGCGCCGCCCGCATTTTGCCTGCGCTGCGATTGAGCGGCGCCCGCCAAGGCGATAGTTTCATTTGTCATAGGAACAGATCCATGCGCCCTTTAATCTTATTCGCCAGCGCGGTCGCCCTCTTCGCGCTCTGCTCCGCCCCCGCCCGGGCAAATGACTCCGAGGCGGAAATCGCCATCGGCGGCCTTACGCTAAAGCGCTCAGACGCGATCTCCATGGAGAGCGAAGACCTTTACATCTCGCGTGATCGCATTCGCGTGACATATCGCTTTCTCAACACGAGCGACGCGCCGGTGGAGACGCTGGTCGCCTTTCCCCTGCCGGAGATCCCGCCGGCGCAAGAGGATGTCTCGGGTTATTGGGGCGATGTCGCGGAGCTGAGCTTCCGAACATTGGTCGACGGCCAACCCATTGCTCTGGAGAACGTTGAACAGGCGATCTTCAAGGACCAGGACGTGAGCGCGCGGCTGAAGGCGCTTGGCGTTCCGCTCAACCGCTTCTCTAAAAATTTTGATTCCGCCATCAATGCGCTCGCCAAGGCGGATCGAGACAAGCTCGTCGCCGACGGCCTCCTTCGCGATGATGGCTTTGGCGACCAGCACTATTGGGCCGCCCTCTGGGCGCTGCGCACAAGCATCACGCGCCGCCAGACATTTCCGCCAAAGGCGGCGGCGACCGTCGAGCACGAATATGTCCCGCGCGCTGGCGGCAGCGTCGGCGGGGGTCTCGATCCGAGCCAGCGAAAAAGCGACTATTTTGCGCAAGTTCGCCGCAAATATTGCATCGACGATGAATTTCTCGCGAGTTTCGATCGCAAGCTCAAGACATCGAAAAAGGGAGACGGGCTAGCCTATTCCGAAGTCTGGCTCGGCTATGTGCTGAAAACCGGCGCGAATTGGAAAGGGCCAATCCGCGACTTCCGCCTTGTCGTCGATAAGGGCAAGAAGGATTCGCTCGTAAGTTTCTGCGCCGAGGGCGTGAAGAAAATTTCGCCGACGCAATTCGAGAGTCGTCGGCGCGATTTCACGCCGACGCAGGATTTGAATGTGCTGATCGCGGACTTTACGCGCTGACGCGGCGGATAGGCCGCGCCACTTCGGGTCGCTTACGCGGTCCGACGCAGATCGGTCGGCAAGTCCGTCCGCTCGCGCAAGGCGGGCAGGATGGCCCTGATCTTCTCCGCGCCTTCCACGCCGATCACATTTTCCGCGCGCGTCAGCACTTCTCGAACGAGAGCGTCGGTTTGCGCTTCGCTCACGCCCAGCTTTTCGAGCTGACCGGCGAGAATGTTCAGGTCGGCGCGGCCACGACCGATAAAGCTCGTCATGCCTTCGATCGCTTGCGTCACGCCGCCGTCGCCCGTCGACAGCGACGCTTCAACGGCCTCTTGGGCGCGCGGCATTTTGGCGATCATCGTCGCCACATTCCCGGTCGTGTCCACATCGCGAAGAAAACGGAGCACAAGGCCGATCGCCGCTTTCGCGATCGTGGGATCGAGCTTGGTCGCGGCGACCACGTTGGTGGCTAGCTCTTCCATTAGGACATCCTCCA
>CAZCJY010000403.1:0-2025 GCA_964498975.1 uncultured Methylocystis sp. | reverse complement strand
CTCTCGGCGGGATTGAGCGACGCGCAGACCACATGGATTTCCGCTGGCTCGCTGCTTTTCGCGCTGTGCCTGCAACCGATCTACGGCGCGATTTCCGATCGCATCGGGCGCCGGCCGATGCTGATCGCCTTCGGCGTATTGGGCACGATCGCAACCGTTCCGCTGCTCACCGCCATTCAAGGCGCACGCGACGCCTGGAGCGCCTTCGCGCTCATCTGCTGCGCCTGGCTGATCGTCGCGCTCTATACCTCGATCAACGCCGTGGTGAAGGCGGAGCTTTTTCCCGCGTCGATCCGCGTCACCGGCGTCGCCCTGCCCTACGCCGTCACCGTCTCGCTTTTCGGCGGCTCGGCGGAATATGTGGCGCTGTGGTTCAAATCGCGGGGCGTCGAGAGCTGGTTCTACTGGTATGCGAGCGCCGCAATTTTTGTGTCGCTGATTGTTTACGGGACGATGCGTGAGACGAAGGAGACTGCGCGGATTGAATGAAGCTTGGCTCGACGCAATCTCGACCTGTGAGCCAGATTAAGCGCCCGAGAAGGGACGCCGGGATCGGCGAGCAACTCGGCAAGCTCTGGGGCCTATATCGGCGTTACAAGATCGGTTGTTCGGCCGTCAAAACCCGTTGGCGTCGAACGTGTCGGTCGGTGCGCCTCACACCGGTCAAACGACCAGCCGACCGCGAAACCCTCGCGCCGCGTAATAGGACTCCACTCCATTGTGGTAGACGAAGACCGCGCCGTATCGGCGATCGCAGAACAGCGCGCCGTCAAAGGAGCGGATTGCTTCCGGCGTCTGCACCCAGCTCGACGTCTTGCAATCGAACTCGCCGAGTTTCTGCAACGCGCGGTATTGAGCCTCGGTAAGCATGTCGACGCCGATCGAAGCCGCAGCCTCCTCGGCATTGCCTTTCGGCTTGTTTTCCTTGCGAGCGTCCAGCGCCTTGCGATCGTAGCATAGGCTGCGGCGGCCCGCCGGGCTCTCTGCGGAACAGTCGACGAAAACGAAGCCGCCGCTCTTTTCGTCGCGTCCGACAACGTCCGGCTCCCCGCCGGTACGCTCCATCTCGCTCAGCGCTTTCAGCTTGTCGGGATGGGCGCTCAGCCGCGCCTCAACCGCTTCCCATTTCATCCCGGGATGACGGTGCATGTTGTGCGCGAACCGGGCTTCCAAAGCCCGGACGATATCGTCTTGTCGAGAAGCCGCCATGACTACTTTCCGAAACAGTCAAGCATTCCGCTGTCCTTAGTTGTCGAGGAAACTGCGCAGCTTCCTCGACCGACTCGGATGCTTCAACTTCCTCAGCGCCTTCGCCTCGATCTGGCGGATGCGTTCGCGGGTCACCGAGAACTGCTGGCCGACTTCCTCTAGCGTATGGTCGGTGTTCATGCCGATGCCAAAGCGCATGCGCAGCACGCGCTCTTCGCGCGGCGTGAGCGACGACAAGACGCGCGTCGTCGTCTCGCGCAGATTCGACTGGATCGCCGCCTCGATCGGCAGCACCGCGTTCTTGTCCTCGATGAAATCGCCGAGATGCGAATCTTCCTCATCGCCGATCGGCGTTTCGAGCGAGATCGGCTCCTTGGCGATTTTCAGGACCTTGCGCACTTTTTCGAGCGGCATGGCGAGCTTTTCGGAGAGCTCCTCGGGCGTCGGCTCGCGTCCGATCTCATGCAGCATTTGGCGCGAGGTGCGCACGATCTTGTTGATCGTCTCGATCATATGCACGGGGATGCGGATCGTGCGCGCCTGATCGGCGATCGAGCGTGTGATCGCCTGGCGAATCCACCACGTCGCATAGGTCGAGAATTTATAGCCGCGGCGATATTCGAATTTGTCGACCGCCTTCATCAGGCCGATATTGCCTTCCTGGATGAGATCGAGGAACTGCAGGCCGCGATTGGTGTATTTCTTGGCGATGGAGATGACGAGACGCAAATTCGCCTCGACCATTTCCTTCTTCGCCTGGCGGGCCTCGCGCTCGCCCTTCTGCACCATATGCACGATCTTGCGGAACTCGGAGAT
>CAZCJY010000402.1:0-2047 GCA_964498975.1 uncultured Methylocystis sp. | reverse complement strand
GTCGGCGGCCATAGCGATCTCATTGGCGGCGCGATCCTCGGCTCGGCGGTCTGGAAGACGAAGGTCGAGGTCAGAAACACTGGCGGCTTGACTGAGCCTTCCGAAAGAGCGGGATCATATCCATAGCCGAGCATCAGCGTTTCTGGATTGAGCGCGTGGTCCCCGATTTTGGCCTTGTGATAGCGGGCGGCGTCCATGATGAGGTCCCTTCGCAATGGATCGGTCGGCGATCCGCCGCTAGCATGTCACATAAGATAGAGCGCGACCTTGGCCAGCGCGCGGTGCACCTCTGCGCCGAGGCGCAGAGCCGGTCGGTGTGACTTCGCCCCGATCGCCATATATACTATTTGGCGCAAGGAGCCGCCGATGACCGACCACCCCCGCATTGCGCTTGACCCGGAAGTGCTCGCTGGCAAGCCGGTGGTGCGCGGCACCCGCCTGTCGGTCGAATTCATCATCGGCTTGATGGCCGACGGCTGGGTCGAGGCGGATATATTGCGCAATTACCCCCCGCTATCGCATGAGGACATCGCGGCCTGCCTCGCCTATGCGCGGGATACATTGAGGTCGGAGAAAATCTACCCCAGCGCCGCGTAACATGCGCTTTCTCGCTGATGAAAATTTTCCACGCGAGGCCGTCGCCGCCTTGCGCGCGGCGGGTCATGATGTGGTCTGGATATGCGAGACAGGGTCGGGCGCCAGCGACGAGCGCATCCTCGCAATGACAGAAAGCGAATCTCGGATCCTGCTCACCTTCGACAAGGATTTCGGCGAGCTCGCTTGGCGCGCTGGCCTTCCTTCTTCATGCGGAATAATCCTCTTCCGGCTGCCTACGCCGCCTGCCGTTTCGGTCGGCGCGGCGCTCGCGGCGCGGATAGTCGAACGCAACGACTGGGTCGGGCATTTCTCCGTGATCGAGCCCGGTCGCGTGCGGATACGACGATTGAGGGAGTGACGGCCGGGCGCTTGCGGCAAACCTTTCGATGAGTCCGCGAGCCCCGCCCTACCTAAGGCGCGATGACAAAAGACTCAGCAAACAGCGCTTACCGCATTGTCCCGGGCTCGCTCGGCCCGCGGCGCGATTTCCGCATCACCGTCGGCCTGCGCGAGGGCTGGGACCAGGAGGGGCGCGTCTATGACGTCTCCGAAGCCGTGCGCACCGCGCGGCGCTGGATGCAGAAGCGCGTAGAGGCGAATCTCCCCGCCCTCTCCGGCATGTTCACGCGCGCTGAAGTGACCTACGCCTGGGAGAAGGACGACGGCTCGGCGGCTTCCGACCGCGAGCCGGTCGCGATCTTCACCGGCGAAGCCGTCCACGCCTGTTTGGGCCATCTGCCCGACGCCGAGATCGAGGCGATGCTGAACGAGCTCGCCGGGGAACTGGGCGCCGCGCTCGGCCAGGAGCGGCTTTACGTCTCCTTCTGCGGCAAGACCTGGATTCTCGATAGCGGCGCGGAGTGAGGGAGCCGGAACAGGAGCGCCATCTTCGCCCTATACTAGGCCAACATCACCCCAACGGAGGCCTCATGCTCACGCTCTATTACTCACCCGGCGCCTGTTCGCTTGCGCCGCATATTCTTCTCGAATGGGTCGGCGCGGATTATCAAGTCGTGCGCGTCAAGCTCGGCGACCCCGAATATCTGAAGATCAACCCCTCGGGGGCGGTGCCGACGCTCGATGTCGGCGAGGGCTGGGCGCTGACGCAAGCGGGCGCGATCCTCTCCTATATCGCCCATCGCTTCCCGAATTTCCGCCTCGCGGGCGGCGACAGTCTTCGCGAGCAGGCGGAGGTCGAGCGCTGGTCGCATTTTTTAACGGGCGATTTGCACCCGGCCTTCTTCCCTTACTTCTTCCCCCCGCGCTACACGACGGCCACGACGCCGGACGCGCTGAAGGCGGCAAGGGACGCCGGCCTCAAGCTCGCGCGCAAGAAATATGAGCTGCTGGAGGCGCATCTTGCGGGTCGGACCTTCATCGCCGGCGACAGGCTTTCTTATGTCGACGCCTATGCCTTTCCGATGATCCGCTGGGGCGCGAAGGCGCTTCC
>CAZCJY010000401.1:0-2050 GCA_964498975.1 uncultured Methylocystis sp. | reverse complement strand
GCGCCGTCGCGAAGATGAAAGGACGGCAGCGGTTGATCAGAAAATCGCGCATTACGCGCGGCAGGCAGAGAATTCCGCCCATGACGCCCAGCGCCTTGCCGCAAGTGTGCAGCGTTATCACATTGTCGCGGCCCTCAAGCCGCGCGGCGAGGCCGCGTCCGCCGCGTCCGTAAACGCCGGTCGCATGCGCTTCGTCGATCACGAGAAAAGCCTCGCAACGCTTCGCGAGCGCATAAAGATCGTCGAGCGGCGCTTTGTCGCCATCCATGCTGTAAAGGCTTTCGACAACGATCCAGGCTCGTCCGCGTCCGCCCTTATCGCGCCAGGCGCGGATCGCGTCCTCGGCGGCGCCGATGTCATTATGCGGAAAATTCGCGTTCGGCGCGCGAGAGAGGCGCATGCCTTCATGCGCGCTGGCGTGCGCGAGCGAATCATAGATGATCAGATCATCGCGCTGGGGCGCGGTCGCGAGCAGCGCCTCATTGGCCGTAAATCCAGCGCTGAAATAGAGCGCGCTTTCCGCGCCGAAAAAGCGCGCTGCCTCTGCTTCCAACGCCTCATGTTCCAGATGATTGCCGCGCAGCAACCGCGACCCGCCGGCCCCGATTGGAACGCCGCGCGCAAGCGCGGATGCGGCGGCCTCGGCGAGCTCTGGCGACTCCGCGAGCGCGAGATAGTCGTTGGAGGCGAAATCGAGCCCGGCGCGCGGCGCAAGCGCGCGCAGCCTGTCGCGCGCGGCGAGTTTCGCGAGGTCCTGCGTGTAGCGCTCGAGCATGAAGGATCAAACTTTGGATGTCAGGAAAAGCGCTCCCAGGCGGCTTGCCGCGATACGCCCAAGGCCTTGCCGATCGCGGCCCAGCTTACCTCGCGTTTGCGGAGCGCCGCCACTTGCGCGTGGATCAGAGAATGCAGTGCGGCGACGCTCGCTTCGCTCGCCTTGATCGAAGACAGCAACTGCTCGTCGGAAAGATCGTCCCATCCTTTGAACGGCGAAGGCGTGGCGTCAAGGATCTTATTGCACACGCCGACGCAGTCGCCGCAAATATAGCCGCCCGCCGCGCCGGCGACGAGCCGCGAGACTTCCGTCTCGGATTTCTTGCAGAAAGAGCAACGCAGTTTTCGCTTCGGCAAAGCAAGCATCGCCGCCTCCGATGTCAAGGTATTCTTGACAGACGCCACGCCCTTCGTCAAGCCTGCCCTGACAGATGGCCGCACTTGAATAATGGCGCTTCCAACCGCAATCTAGGGATTGCAGTCTCTGCCCCACGGAGCCGCCGCATGACCCCGCAAATCAGCGCCGACGAGCCGCCTTCTCATACGCCCTGGCCGCCGATTCTCATGGCGGCGACGCTAGCGGCCGGCCTCGCGCTCGACTGGGCGACCGGAAGCTCGCTTGCTGACCCTGCCCCATTTTCCCTGACGCAAGCGGCAGGCGGCGCGATCGTCGCGCTGGCGCTCGCAAACGATGTCTGGTGCGCGCGGCTTCTCGCGCGTCGCCACACGACGATCATGCCGCACCGGGCCGCTTCATTTCTCGTAACCGACGGGCCGTTTCGCTATTCGCGCAATCCGATCTATGTGTCGCATGTCGCGCTGATCTTCGGCCTCGGCCTTGTGCTCGGCTCGCCTTTCACCCTTCTCTTAACGCCGCTTCTCGCGCTCGGTCTGACCAAACTCGCCATCGAGCCTGAAGAGCGGCATCTCTTGCGAAAATTCGGTAACGACTACCGGTCCTATATGGCGCGCACGCGCCGTTGGCTTTAAACTCACCCGCGCATGAACGGCGTTGTGAGCGAGGCGGCAAGGATGAATGCTCCAACAACTGTATCGGGCGGCGAACGCCTCGACTTCACCGTGCGCGGCATGACCTGCGCCTCATGCGTGTCGCATGTCGAAAAGGCGCTCGTTCATACACCGGGCGTCACCTCGGCCAGCGTCAATCTCGCGACGGAACGCGCCGAGGTCGCACTGGCGCCCGGCGTGGACGCCACGCAACTCGTCAAATCCGTCTCCGACGCCGGCTATGAGCCTGTCGTCGAAACGATCGAGA
>CAZCJY010000400.1:0-2053 GCA_964498975.1 uncultured Methylocystis sp. | reverse complement strand
TGGTAGCGGAGGAGGGACTCGAACCCCCGACACAAGGATTATGATTCCTCTGCTCTAGCCGACTGAGCTACTCCGCCCCGAGCCGCTTGAGACGGTCCTCGAAGAATTTTGCGATATAGGTCGGCAGCCTCATGCAAGTCAAGGCTGTGAGACGCGTCGGCGCGGCGGAACGGTTTCGAGGATAACGGAAATTCGACGCCGGCCCCCCTGGGCGCGGCGAAGGCGCCGCAAGCGACGTTTCACCGCCCCAAACGGCAGTCGGGAGCCTTTTCTTTGGCGGCGGGCCGTGCGACAAGCCGAGCGCGGGCGGCCCGTTGCGTCGGCGGCGGCGGAGGCTCAAGCTTTTCGCCTTGAAGGGACGTTTCCGGGTAAGCGCCCATGTCGGTCAAACATCCCATTATCTCCATCACCGGCTCGTCGGGCGCCGGCACAAGCTCGGTCAAGGCGACGTTCGAGCAGATTTTCCGCCGCGAGCGCATTGAGGTCGCTTATGTCGAGGGCGACAGCTTCCACCGCTACGACCGCGAGGAAATGAAGGCGGCGATGACCGAGGCGCAGGCCAGAGGCAATTATCATTTCAGCCATTTCGGCCCTGAGTGCAATCTGCTGCCCGAGCTCGAAACGCTGTTTCGGGAATATGGCGAGACCGGCTCCGGCCGCTACCGCCATTATGCCCATGACGAGAACGAGGCCGCGGCGCTGAGCGTTGAGCCGGGGACCTTCACGGATTGGGAGGAGTTGCCGCCCAACACCGATGTGCTGTTCTATGAGGGACTGCACGGCGCCGTGGTGACGGACGAGGTCAATGTCGCGCGCTACGCCGACCTCAAGATCGGCGTCGTGCCGGTCATCAATCTGGAGTGGACGCAGAAGCTGCATCGCGATCGGCATTCGCGCGGCTACACGACGGAAGCCGTAACCGAGACCATTCTGCGCCGCATGCACGATTATGTGCACTATATCTGTCCCCAGTTCTCGGAAACGGACATAAATTTCCAGCGCGCGCCGACGGTCGACACCTCCAATCCCTTTGTCGCCCGCTCGATCCCGACGCCCGACGAATCGATCGTCGTCATTCGCTTTCGCGACCCCAGGGGAGTGGACTTCCCCTATCTTGTGGCGATGATCGCGGGAAGTTGGATGTCGCGCGCCAATTCGATCGTGATTCCGGGCAACAGGCTCGATCTCGCGATGCAACTGATCCTGACTCCGAGGATCCTCGAACTCGTGAAACGCAGGAAAGGCGTGACGTGAACGAAACGATGATGACCGCTCTCGATGCGCCGGCCGCGGCAGGGTCGAAATCCGATCCGCGCCGCTGCGCAAACGCCATTCGCGCATTGGCGATGGACGCGGTTGAAAAGGCGAAATCCGGCCATCCCGGCATGCCGATGGGGATGGCCGACGTGGCGACCGTCTTGTTTCAGCGTTTCATGACATTCGACGCCAGCCGGCCAGACTGGCCGGACCGGGACCGCTTCGTGCTCTCAGCCGGCCACGGCTCGATGCTGCTCTATGCGTTGCTCTATCTCCTCGGCTATCCGGGCATGGGGCGCGAACAGCTTGAAAAATTCCGTCAGCTCGGCTCGCCCACCGCCGGCCATCCCGAATATGGCCATGCCGCAGGCATCGAGACGACGACCGGCCCGCTCGGGCAGGGACTCGCGACCGCGGTCGGCATGGCGCTCGCCGAGCGCTTGGCGGCGACCCGTTTCGGCGACGATCTTGTCGATCATTTCACCTATGTGCTCGCCGGCGACGGCTGCCTGATGGAGGGCGTGAGCCATGAGGCGATCGACCTCGCCGGGCATTTGAAGCTCTCGAAGCTGATCGTGCTTTGGGACGACAATTCGATCTCGATCGACGGGCCGACGAGCCTTGCGACCTCGACCGACCAGATTGCGCGCTTTTCCGCCGCAGGATGGCATGTCGCGCATGTCGACGGCCACGATCCGGAGGCGGTAGCGCAGGCGCTCGCCGCCGCGCGGACCGATCCGCGGCCCTCGCTCATCGGCTGCCGCACGATTATCGGCTTCGGCGCTCCCGCCAAGCA
>CAZCJY010000399.1:0-2070 GCA_964498975.1 uncultured Methylocystis sp. | reverse complement strand
TCGCCATGGTGAACAGCATGAAGACAAAGGCGTAGATCGGCATGCGATTGACGAGACCGCCATAGGCCGCGATCTCGCGCGTGTGCATGCGATCATAGATGACGCCGACGCAAAGGAACAGCGCGCCGGAAACGAAGCCGTGGCTGATCATCTGAAAGATCGCGCCCTGCACGCCCTGCGGATTGAGGGTGAAAAGCCCCATGGTCACGAAGCCCATATGCGCGACCGACGAATAGGCGATGAGCTTTTTTATGTCTTCCTGCACCAAAGCGACAAGCGACGTGTAAACGATGGCGATGACGGAGAGCGCATAGATGAGCGGCGCGAAAGTCGCCGAAGCGTCCGGGAACATCGGCAGCGAGAAGCGGATGAAGCCATAGCCGCCCATTTTCAGCAGGATCGCCGCGAGGATCACGGAGCCCGCCGTCGGCGCCTCGACATGGGCGTCGGGCAGCCAGGTATGCACCGGCCACATCGGCATCTTCACCGCGAAGGAAGCGAAGAAGGCCAGCCACAGCCATGGCTGCATCTCCTTGGGGAAATCCGTCTGCAGCAGCACGGTGATGTCGGTCGTGCCCGCCTTGCCATACATGGCGAGAATGGCGACCAGCATGAGGAGCGAACCCACGAGCGTATAGAGAAAGAATTTGAAGCTCGCATAGACGCGCCGCTTGCCGCCCCAGATTCCGATGATGAGGAACATCGGAATGAGGCCGCCCTCGAAGAAGAGATAGAACAGCACGAGATCCAGCGCGCAGAAGACGCCGACCATCAGGGTCTCGAGCACGAGGAAAGCGATCATATATTCGCGCACCCGGACCGTGATCGACTCCCACGACGCCAAGATCGCGAAAGGCATCAGGAAGGTCGTCAGCAGCACGAAGGGCATTGAGAAGCCGTCGACGCCCATCTTGTAGACGAGGCCCGAGCCGAACCAGCCCTTCTCCTCCACGAACTGAAAGGCGGCGCTGGTCGTATCGAACCCCGCCCAAACGACCAGCGACAGCGCGAAAGTCGCGATCGTCGTCGCAAGCGTCGCCCAGCGAATGTTGCGCAGGCTTGCTTCATCGTCGCCCTTCTGCGTGAGCAGGAAGGCGACGCCAACGAGCGGCAGAAAAGTGACGCCGGTGAGAATGCCAAAACCGAACATCAGCGCAGCCCTCCGGCGATGAACCAAGTGACGACCGCGGCGACGCCGATGAGCATGGCGAAGGCGTAGTGATAGACGTAGCCCGTCTGCAGCCGCACTGCGAGCCGCGCGCCATCGGCGATCCGCGCGGCCACGCCGTCTGGGCCAAGCCCGTCGATGATGGCGCCGTCGCCGCCCTTCCAGAACAGGCGGCCGATGGCGAAGGCGGGCTTAACGAACAGGAAGTCGTAGAGCTCGTCGAAATACCATTTGTTGAGCAGGAACCGATAAAGGCGCGGGAACGCCCTCGCCAGCGCCTGCGCCGTTCCGGGCTTCAGCACATAGACAAAGAGCGAGACGAGGAAGCCCAAGACCATCATTCCGGTCGGCGCATAGCCGGCCCAGGCGGGGATGTCGTGCATCTCGTGAAGAATGTGGTTGTGCTCGCCGGTAAAGAGCGCGCCCTTCCAAAATTCGTCATAGGCATGGCCGGCGAAGAAGGGTTCGAAAACGAAGCCGGCTCCCAGCGCGCCGACGGCGAGAACCGCAAGCGGGATCAACATCACGATCGGCGATTCATGGGGCGCGTGACGGCCGTGATCGTCGTGTCCATGCCCATGGCCGTGATCGTCCGCTGCATGCGCGGCGGGAGCATGGGCATGATCGTCGTGACCCTGCTCTTCGTCGGACGACGGCTCGTCATGCGAATGATCTACGGCGACCGGATGGGCCGGGCGATGGCCGAAGAAGGTCATGAACACCAGACGCCAGGAATAAAAGGAGGTCAGCCCCGCCGCGACGACCGTCGAGACGAAGCCGATCATCGCGGTCGTGCGATGTTCGCCTGCGGCGAAAGCGGCTTCGATGATGCCGTCCTTCGAAAAATAGCCCGCCGTATAGGGAAAGCCCGTCAGCGCCAGCGTGCCGATGGTCATCATCGC
>CAZCJY010000398.1:0-2093 GCA_964498975.1 uncultured Methylocystis sp. | reverse complement strand
CGCGCGCTCGATCTCGACCGGGTGAAGACGCTCTTAAAGCAGCCGATCATCGTCGATCTGCGCAACGTCTATCGCCCCGCCGACGTGCGCAAGCGCGGCTTCACTTATGTGAGCGTCGGAAGGGCGTGAGACGAATCACCCGGAGCCTTCAGAATGACGGACGACGAAAGAGCCATTCATGAGTTGGTCGAAGCATGGATGGTCTGCAGCAAAGCGGGCGACCTTCCAGCGGTGCTCGATCTGATGACTGACGACGTAATTTTTATGACGCCAGGCGGAAAGCCATTCGGAAAGGAGGCTTTCGCAGCCGCTTCGGAAAACATGAAGAAGATTTCGCTCGAGGGACGCAGCGAAATCCAAGAGCTCAGAGTTTTTGGCGACTGGGCTTATCTGCGCAATTACATCGAGATGACGGCGACGCCTTTAGACGGAAGCGCACCTTTGCGTCGGACCGGATACACGTTGACGATTCTGCGTAAGGAAGCCGATGGACGATGGCGGCTGGCCAGAGACGCAAATCTTTTGGCTACGGAAAAATCCTGAACCGAAAGGATTTACGACCGTCGCCCCACCCGCTCACTGCGCCGCGAGTTTGATCTCGGGATAGCTGCACTTCTCGTCGCTCTTCTCCTCGACATGGAGATGCGACGGCGGCTCGACGAAAGGGATGCCCAGCGTCTGCCAGACGTCGACCAGAGATTCGACGAGATTCGCGATATGCGCCTGCGTGTGGCGGGGCGTCGGCGTGACGCGCAGCCGCTCGCTTCCCTTGGCCACGGTCGGATAGTTGATCGGCTGGATGTAGATCGAATGGCGCTCGAGCAACAGATCACTCGCCGCTTTCGTCAGTTTGGCGTCGCGCACCATCACCGGCACGATATGCGAGCCATTGTCGAGGAGCGGCAGGCCCGCGGCGGCGAGCGCGTGCTTGGTGATATGCGCCGCGCGCTGATGCGCCGCGCGCAGATCCGGCCGGCGCTTCAGCATGCGCACGGCGGCGCAAGCGGCGGCGGCCACCGCAGGCGGCAAGGCCGTGGTGAAGATGAAGGAGGCGGCGTAGGAGCGGATCGCGTCGATCACGACGGCGTCGCCGGCGACATAGCCGCCCATCGTGCCGAAACCCTTGGCGAGCGTGCCTTCGATCACGTCGACGCGGTCCATCACGCCTTCGCGCTCGCAGACGCCGCCACCGCGCGCGCCATACATGCCGACCGCGTGGACCTCGTCCACATAGGTCATGGCGCCGTAGCGCTCCGCGAGCGCGACGATGTCTGCGACCGGCGCGATATTGCCGTTCATCGAATAAAGGCTCTCGAAGACGACGAGCTTGGGCCGCGCGCCGGCTTCGATCAGCAGTTCTTTGAGATGGGCGAGATCATTGTGGCGGAAGATTTTCTTCTCGGCGCGGGAACGCTTCACGCCCTCGATCATCGAATTATGGTTGGAGGCGTCGGAGAGAATGACGCAATTGGGCAAGAGGTCGGCGATAGTCGAAATCGCCGCGAGATTGGAGATCCAGCCGGAGGTGAAGACGAGCGCCGCCTCCTTGCCGTGGAGATCGGCAAGCTCACGCTCAAGCTCGACGATGGCGTGGCTGGTGCCGGAAATATTGCGCGTGCCGCCGGAGCCGGCGCCGACCTTGGCCGCGGTCTCGACCATGGCGGCGATCACCTCGGGGTGCTGGCCCATGCCGAGATAATCGTTGGAGCACCAGACGGTGACGGGCTCGATCGAACCGTCGTCGCGATGCCATCTGGCGAGCGGAAAGCTCTCCACGTCGCGCTCCAGATGCGCGAATACCCGGTAGCGGCGCTCGTCCTTCAGACGGGAGACGGCGGCCTCGAAATATCGCCGATACACCATGTACGAACCCTTTGATTCCTCGCTTGTCCGCCAACCCGGAGGCGCGACCCCGTCCTGTCCGCCGCCTAGTTTGGACGATTTCTTACATAGCCGATCCAGAGGCGGAAGGCGAGGGGCGGAATGACGCGCGGGGGCGTGTTTTGCCGCACGGCGCCGGGCCACAGCGGGCGATAGCAATGGCGCCAGAAGGAGGAATGCGCCATGCTGGTCGAGGATCGGGAATTTGACGC
>CAZCJY010000397.1:0-2095 GCA_964498975.1 uncultured Methylocystis sp. | reverse complement strand
CGAGCGCACCTCCTCGCCCTTTTGTCTGTTCTGGATCACGGCGGCGGCCTGCGAAATCACCGCCGCCTCGCGTTCCTTCTCGGCGCGCAGGGCGCTGTGCCGAAGCGAAACATGGGCGATTTCATGCGCCATGACCGCCGCGGCTTCCGAGGCGTCGCCCGCAAGCGCGAGCAGCCCGCGCGTGACGTAAAGATTGCCGGAAGGAAGCGCGAAGGCGTTCACCACCGGCGTATTCAGAATCGTCACCTTATAAGCGGCCTGGCCTGGCGTATCGCTCGCGCCGGCAAGCTTGGTCAGAATAGCGTCGAGATAGCGCTCGGCGGACTGCGCTTCGTATTCGCCGCCAAATTGCGCCACCAGCTCCTTGTGCTGAACGGTGCTGCGGTTGTCCGTGCGCGCAGCGGACGGGCGCGTCGGCGGCAGCGGCGCGGTGAACAGCTGTCCCTGCCGTTCAAGCTCGGCGCAACCGACAATGGTCAATGCGCATGAAGCCACAACCAGAGCGCGCGCCCGCGCCTTAACGCGCAGCATCGCCGTCGACAAACTCAATCTCGGCTGGCGTGACGATTTCGATCCGCGGTCCAAACCCTGTCTCAATAAGTCCTCGCACGCGCGCCTTCCGCCCGACGAGCGAGCGTGGCTCGATTCCCGCGAACATAGCCAAATTGCGCCGCGAAATCACGACCGCGAAGTCGTCGCGCCTTTTTTCCCCGAAATTCAGGTAGATCGCCCGCTCCGACTCGCCGACCGAGCGAATCACGCCGGCGACGACGACCATGCCTTTGCGCCGCATCAAATCCTCGCGCGCGCCCGGCGCGGAGGGATTAATGGGATGAAATTCGGGCCGCGCCCAAAGCCCGAGGGCGGCCTCCCGCGCCGGCGCTTCGGCGGAAAGATAGTCCTTGGCGCAGGCCGCAGCCGTGGGATCGGGGCGAAAGCGCGCCTCGCCCGCCGCGAGGAGAGCCACTGAGACCAAGACAAGCGGGGGCGTTCGCCCCCTCGCCCGAGACGGCGAAGAGACGCGAAGGGATGCGGCCCCAGCGGTCCGGCGTCGAGGCGAAGGCGCCGAGGAATATGTCGCGGCCCGCAAGCCAGTCGGAGAGACGCTTACGGGCGACGGCCCGCAAATCGGGGCCTTCCTTGACCGGCGGGGGAAATTCGAGGCCCGACAAGACCGCCCGGCGCCCATCGTCGAGAAGCAGTTCGAAATCCTCGTCCACCGCCGCGACCGTGGCCGGAACGGCGCCTTCGAGCGAGCAGGCGCCCGTTTCCGGCGCGGGCGGAAGGGCGAATGCGGGTGCGGAAAGGAGAATGGCGCAGCAAATAGCGACGGAGAGGGTTGCGACGCGCCGAAAATTACGCCGCTTCTTCGATTGCCTAAGCTTCACAGAATTTTTGCTCCGCAGGTCTGGGTCGCGCAATCCTATCGCCCCAATTTAGCCGAAAGGGCGCCTATGCTAAGGCGTCATCAGGCCGGCGCGGAAAAAGCGGCGGCTTTCGCGCTTGCCCCGGCCCTTTCGCGACCATGCTCTTTCGTTACGCTTTCATCCTCGCCCTCCTCCTCAGCGCGGGCGCCGCGCAGGCCTTTGACGCCTTCGGCGCGCGGCCCGATTCCGACGTCGTTCCAGCCCAGGGCTACAATCATCCGCCGGCCGATATCGACTACGGCCCGGATTCTGCGCCTGGGGCGAGTTCGGACGCCGGCGCGCTCATCATGCGCATCGACCGGCTTGAGCGCGATTTGCGCCGGCTCACCGGCCAGAATGAGGAACTGCAGCACAAGGTGCAGCTTCTCGAAGAACAGCTGCGCGCCGCCAAGCAGGAGCCGCCGCGGGCCCCCGACGCCGCGGCGCGACCTACGCCCCTTCCCGCCGCGCCTGCGACTCCCCCGGCGACGCCTGCCCCAGCCGCCGGAGTCGGCAAGCGCGGCGACGCGTTCGACCCCGTCGCCCAGCCGGCGGCGCCAGGCGCGCCGCGCCCGCTTGGAACGACAACGCCATCGGCGCCTTTGGACAACGCCGCGCGCCCCTCGGGCTCCGTAACGACCGCTCCGCCCGTGCGCGAGGTCGGGCAGCCTTTGGACATCGCGCATGGC
>CAZCJY010000396.1:0-2106 GCA_964498975.1 uncultured Methylocystis sp. | reverse complement strand
AGGCGGCGCGCCAACGGACCTGAAATACGTGACTACGTCTAAGCAGAAACCAGAGCCGCGCGACGTTTATCTCTATGTGATCAGCGGCGCGAAAGCGCGAAATCCGATCGCCGCCATGGCGTTGATCGAGAGGGTCGCCGCTTAAAGGTCGATGTCCGCCCATACCGCCGCGTGATCGGAGGCGGCGTCTTCCTTGCGGGCCACTTCCGGATAAGCCTCCCAGCGTTTGGCGCGGACGCCAGGCCACATGCCCTTGCGAAAGACTCCGCCGGCCGTCACCTTCTCGAAGAGACTGGGAGACAGGAGAATATAGTCGATCTTGTTCTCCGCTTTGCAACTGCCGTAGGTGCCCGGATGGCCGCCGTCGTCGAATTTCGGATGCTGAAAAATATCTTTGAGCGTGGTCCCCTCGACGAGAGGCCGAAGCGGCTCGCTGTCGGGCGTATCGTTCAGATCGCCCATCACCGCGATGTTCTTAATGCCCATCGCGATGCGCTCTTCGTAAATTTCCGCGACGCGCTTCGCCTGAGCAAGACGCTTGGCATCGGACGATTGCTGCGAGCCAAAGCCTTTGCTCTTGAAATGATTGAGCATGACAAGCAATCGCCCGCCGGAGGGCGTCGAGACTTCGAACTCCGCGCAGTCGCGCGAAAAAATGGTCGAACCGTTCGGAAGCCTATCGTCGACATGGCTGTGCAACGCGCCGATCGGGAATTCGTCGCCCGTCAACAGGCCGACATCGATGCCACGCTCGTCGTTGCCATCGATCAGCATCGCGTGGCGAAACGCTTCGCCGCCGAGCGCCGTCACGATCTCGGCGTTGAAATCCCGCAGCACCGGGCGACTCTCCGCTTCGACGACGCCGAGAACGTCCGCTTTGATGTCGATCATCACGCGCGCCGTATTTCTCATCGCCTCTTCGTCGACCGGCTCGTCGCGCAATTCGAGCGTGCCGACCCAGTCGGCGCGCCCCTTTGCGACTATCTCAATGCCGCCTGACTTTGGCCGTTTCAGCAGCGCGCCTCGGTTTCGTCGCAAAATGACGAAGTCGCCCATATCCGATTTTTCCAAATCGAGCTCGATCATGAGCTTCGCCATGCGCTTCTTGTCGGCGGCGCTGTATGTCTCCTGCGCGAGCAGCGCGTTCAGCGCCGCGAAGCGCTCCAGGATCGGCTTGCCGTCGGCGATCTTGTCGAGATTCATGGCGCGGGCGCGGTCGAATAGATTTTCGACGTTGTAGACGGCGAGTCTCATGAAATGATTTCTCCGAAAGCGGAGCGCGACATAACGGCGAGAAACTTAAGCTCCACGCAGCCCGTGACAAGCGCATGACAGTAAGGGCGGCGCGTTATCGGCCCGGCGCGTCCTTGAGCACAACTTTCGTTGCAATCGCCGCGATCAGGAGACCGACGGCGCCCAGAATGGCGATCGCCTGAAAGCCCGCTCCAAAGGCGCCGCGCGCTACGGATAGCAGTCGCTCGGCCTGCTCGGCTGGCAAGAGTCTCGCGGCGTCAACCGCGCCGCCGAGCGTGGCGGCGACCGCCCGGGCGACATCCGGCGGCAGATCGGCCGCGACGCCGGTCATTTTCGCGCGGTAGATCAGCGTCCCCAGGCTGCCGAGCACGGCGATGCCGAGCGCGCCGCCAAGCTCATTCGCGGTCTCGGACAGGGCCGACGCCGCGCCTGCGCGCTCCTCGGGCGCCGACGTCACGATGATCTCCGTCGTCAGCGCAATCACCGGCGTAAAGCCGACGAGGAACGCCATCGAAGAGAAGAGCACGCCGTAAAATCCGCTGGCGAGCGCCAAGGCAAGGAATCCTGCCGCCGACATGGTGAGCCCGCCAGCGAGCAGATTGACCGGCTTCACGCGACTGGCGAGAGCGGGCGTCGCCAAGGAAGCAGCAGTGAAGGCGATAGCCGACGGCGTCGACCATATTCCCGCTTCGAGCGGAGTCAGCCCCGCGACGAGCTGATAATATTGGCCGAGCAGAATGAACGACCCGAACATGAAGAACACGCCGAGCATGTTGATGCAAAGCGCCACATTGAGGCGCCGCGACTGGAACAGCTTAAGATCGATCAGCGGGTCGTCGAGCGCCGCCTGTC
>CAZCJY010000395.1:1661-2112 GCA_964498975.1 uncultured Methylocystis sp. | reverse complement strand
TCCCAATCGTCCTCGGCCATGCCGTCCTCGATGGATACGATCGGATAGGCGCCGGCGAGCTTGGCGAGATAGGCGACCTGCTCGTCGATCGTGCGCGTCACGCCTTCGCCTTCATAGACATATTTGCCGTCCTTGAAGAACTCGGTCGCGGCGCAGTCGGAGCAAAGATGCACGTCAACGCCCGGCTTGAAGCCTGCGGTCTCGATCGCCTTCATGATGAAGTCGAGCGCCGCTTCCGCGGAGGGAAGGTTCGGCGCGAAGCCGCCTTCGTCGCCGACCGAGGTGCTGAGGCCGGCTTTTTTAAGCGCCGCTTTCAGCGTGTGGAAAATCTCCGCGCCCCAGCGGATGGCGTCGCGGACATTCTCCGCGCCAGTCGGCATGATCATGAATTCCTGGAAGTCGATCGGGTTGTCGGCGTGCACGCCGCCATTGACGATGTTCATCATCGGCG
>CAZCJY010000395.1:0-1651 GCA_964498975.1 uncultured Methylocystis sp. | reverse complement strand
ACCCGCGCCTGCGTTCCGCCGACATAGCGGTAGAGCGCAAGGGCCGAAGCCTCGGCGGCGGCCTTGGCGACGGCGAGCGACACGCCGAGAATGGCGTTGGCGCCGAGGCGCTCCTTATTGGGCGTGCCGTCCAGCCGGATCATCGTCTCGTCGATCGCGACCTGGTCTTCGGCCTCGAAGCCGAGCAGCGCGCCGGCGATTTCGTCATTGACGTTGTCAACCGCCGTCAGCACGCCCTTGCCGAGATAGCGCTTGGGGTCGCCGTCGCGCTTCTCCACCGCCTCATGCGCGCCGGTCGAGGCGCCGGAAGGGACCGCCGCGCGGCCCGAAGACCCGTCCTCCAGCGTGACATCGACCTCGACGGTGGGATTCCCGCGCGAGTCGAGAATTTCGCGGGCGTGGATGTCGACGATCTCGGTCATTTTTGGGCCTCTTTATGATGCGGCGCGGAGCCGCGCGACTTGTAGCCCTATTGCGCCGAGCGGGAAAGCCTCGGCCGCAAAAAGGACGGCCTGACCATCCGCTGCGCAAGGGAATCCTGCTGCGGCGCGGCACGGAGCCGCCGACGAATGACATTGACTGGCGGGGGCGCCTCTCTATCCTTGAGCTTAATCAAGGAAGAAGCGGGCGTTTGCCATTCATCTGCGGCAGCAGTCTGCGGGGAGGATCCGGATGGCCATGATCGAGAGATGGCTGGCGCGCAGGGCGCTGGCGGCCTGCCTGGCGCTCCTCGCGCCGACCGCCGCCCTGGCGCAGACGGAAGAGCATGTCGCGGCGGTGAAGGCCGTACAGGACAAGTCGCCCGTCCGCGCCGGTTGCGCGCCGGTGAAGGAGGAGTTTCTCGGCTGGCCAGCGGGCCTTGTCGAGCGCTGCGAATATAAGCAGGGCGAAACGCCGGGCGTCGCTTATGTGCTCGATGTGAAGCCCGAGACGATGGCGCGCTGGATCGAGGCCGGCTGCGCCGCCTATATGGTCGGGGCGGCTTCCTGCTTCGACCGGGTCCTGCGTTGCACCGTCCAGAATTCCGGGCTGGAGTTCGTCGTCGGCGGCAATCTGGTCGCCGAGCGCAAGGGCGCGCTCCAAAACATGTTCTACCGCAATGGCGTCGCGATCGGCGCGCCGCAGAGCGGCAAGCCCGGCGCGGTCGCCGTTGAGGAGCAGGAGAAGCTCGCGCATATACCGGAGGCGGATGTGTCGGCGATGCCGGGGCGCGGCGGCGTCGCCTTCTGGGACACAATGCCATACCAATTCGCGGTGAAGGCGATCGACCTCGGCGTGCCGGCGGAAATGAACACACCGGATCGACGCCAGAAATGGCTCGAAATCGTGCGCAATGAAATGCTCGTTTCACTGGGGCGCGACGAAAACCGCTTCCTGTCGGGCTGGATGACCGCGCATCCGATCACCTTGCGCACCGGCGATTGTCCGGACGCCCGCGATCCATAAACGCTCCGCGACTCTTGTCCATTCACTCGCCAGATGGCGTCACTCCGCGGCGATCTCGCCCTCCGCGACCTTATTGGCGCGATCCTCGGCGATCTTGGTCAGCATCTGATCGGCGGCGTATTCCTGATCGAGCAGTTCCGACAATATCCGCGCGGCGTCCATCGCTCCGAGCTCGCGCGCCCATTCGCGCAGCGTGCCGTAGCGG
>CAZCJY010000394.1:0-2128 GCA_964498975.1 uncultured Methylocystis sp. | reverse complement strand
CGGAACACCCTCAAATCAGAGCCCCGCACCGAGCGGGGCTCCACGTTGCCTGATTGCAAACAGCGAAGGCGATTCTAATCAGCGATATCGTCGATTACGACATCCACCGTCGTATCGCAGGCAACCAACTGATTGCCATCGCCGGTGCCGGAGATCGTGAAGCCGCGCCGATCGCAGGTGAGCTTCACGACTCCCCCCGAGTAGACCGTCAATGCGCCGCCGAATACCGAAACATGCGCACGCTTGCCGTTCGGTATCCGGAAGATTGGACTGCTTTGCCCAGCCTCCAAATGAAATGAGGTCCCTTTTTCTGCCTGCTGCGGCAGCACAGCGGGAACGGCAACGGGCGGCGGCTTCGGTGGGACGGGCGCCGCATTGACCGGCTCGACGGTGGGAATCTTCGGTGCCTCGATCGAGGCCTGCGCCGGGGCAGGAGCATCGCTTTGCAGCGCGAGGCGAAGCCCCAGGATCAATATCCATATAAAGCAGACCACCGAAATACCGGTGAACAGGTAACGCAGCCCGTCATTGATCGCGCCGTAGGCGAGCACGCCGAACAGCATGAAAAGAACAGCGAAAAGGATAATCAGGAAAACGGACATCGTCGAAACGTACTCACGGCGAATTCAAAAGTCGATACGCTTGCACCGCTCCCGAAGAGACTCCGATGTACCCTGGTGCAAATAGGCGCGATGTGCTCACCGAAAGAGCCTATAGAGAGCCTAAGCGTAATAAATTGCTGCCAGAGAGATGGATAAATAGCTTTAAAAACAATGGCTGGGGCGGGAGGATTCGAACCTCCGCATGGCGGAATCAAAATCCGCTGCCTTACCGCTTGGCGACGCCCCAATGCGCAAGGGACGCGATAGCGCGCCGCGCTGCGACAATCAACTGTTCGCCGCCGCCGCGATGACATGGTCCAATTCTCAGCGCCCCGCCACGAACTGAACCATGTTTCCAAGCACAGGCAAAGCCTTAGGCGACAATCGCTTAGACGGCGATCGCGCCAGCGCTCGCCGCGGCGCGGCGCAGCGCGGCGATATTGTCGGCGTAAGCGACGGCGCCGCCGCGAAAGGCGGCGGAGCCCGCGACAAGCGTGTCGGCGCCCGCTTCTACGATTTGCGGCGCCGTTTGCGGCGTCACGCCGCCGTCCACTTCAAGCCGGATCGGACGGCGTCCGATCATCTTGCGTACAGCGCGAATTTTCTCAAGTTGCGAGACGATGAAGCTCTGGCCGCCGAAACCCGGATTGACGCTCATGACGAGCACGAGGTCGATTTCGTCGAGCACATATTGAAGCGCGCTCTCATGGGTCGCCGGATTGAGCGAAACGCCCGCCTTCTTGCCGAGGGCGCGGATCGCTTGCAGCGAGCGATGCAGATGCGGCCCGCCCTCGGCGTGGACGGTGATAATGTCGGCCCCGGCGTCCGTGAAGGCGCTGATGTAAGGATCGACCGGCGCGATCATCAGATGCACGTCGAGCGGGAGTCGCGTCACCGGCCGCAACGCCGCGACAACGGCGGGGCCAAAGGTGATGTTGGGCACGAAATGCCCGTCCATCACATCGAGATGAATCCAGTCGGCGCCGGCCTCCGCCATCGCGCGAGTCTCCTCGCCCAGCCGCGCGAAGTCTGCCGAGAGAATCGAGGGCGCGATGACGACGCCGTTCGACATGATCGCTTACTCCGCCGCCTTCTTGCTTGCGAATTGCGGATCGAGCGCGCCGCTGGCGTAGCGCTTCGCCATTTCCGACATCGGGATCGGCTTGATCTTGGAGGCCTGCCCCGCCGTTCCGAACTCCTCATAGCGCTGCTTGCAGACGGCGCGCATCGCCTCCATCGCCGGCTTCAAATATTTGCGCGGATCGAACTCGCCCTTGTTCTTGCCGAGCGTGGCGCGGATCGCCGCCGTCATGGCGATGCGATTGTCCGTGTCGATGTTGATCTTGCGCACGCCATATTTGATGCCGCGCTGAATCTCGGCGACCGGCACGCCCCAGGTTTGCGGCATCTGGCCGCCGGCGGCGTTGAAGGCGTCCTGCAATTCCTGCGGCACCGACGAGGAGCCGTGCATCACGAGATGGGTGCCGGGCAGGCGCCGATGGATTTCCTCGACGACCTTCATCGCC
>CAZCJY010000393.1:990-2145 GCA_964498975.1 uncultured Methylocystis sp. | reverse complement strand
GCCGACGCGACGATTCTCGCGCGGCTGTTTTCGGCGCTGCTCGCGGATGGAGTAGTCGTCGTCGCGACCTCCAACGTCGAGCCGTCGCGGCTCTATGAGGGCGGCCGCAACCGCGACCTGTTCCTGCCCTTCATCGCGCTGCTAGAGGAAAAAATGGAGGTCGTGCGCCTCGCCGCGCCGAACGACTATCGGCAACTGCAAAACGGCTTCGGCGAAGTGTATTTCACCCCCGCCGACTCGCGCGCGAGAGCCGCCATCGACGCGCTGTTCTTGTCGCTGGCTGACGGCGCGCAGGCCGGGCCGACGACGATCGACGTGAAGCGGCGAAAAATCGAGATTCCGCTGGCCGCCGGCCGCGTCGCGCGTTTCAGCTTCGCGGAGCTTTGCGGGCGCGCCTTGGCGGCCGCCGACTATCTCGCGCTCGCGAAGCGTTTCGACGCCGTGATCGTCGAAGACGCGCCGATCATGGCGCCGGAGCAGCGCAATGAGGCGCGCCGCTTCATCATGCTCGTCGACGTGCTTTACGAGGCGCGCGCGCTTCTCGTCATCTCGGCGGCGGGCGAGCCGCACGAACTTTATCATGCGCCGCACGGCGCCGAGGCGCGCGAATTCGAACGTGCGGCCTCGCGGCTCATCGAAATGCGCGGCAAGGACTATCTCGACGCGCGGGCGGCGCTCACGGCTTCGACATACACTCCTTGATGTCGCTTTCCTTTTTCATTCTCTCGAAAGTGTCGGCGCAATAGCGTTCGAGATCGGCGCGCTTCGTCGGATCGCTCGCCGCCGCGCGCATGCCCATCGCGCCGTCGAGCAATTCCTTCTGCGCGGCGTGGACCTGCTTGGGCGGCAATTGGACGGAGCAGGCTTCGTAGCGCTTGAGCAAGGCGTCGCATTGCGGAATGCCCGTCGGGTCCATGGCGAGCGAAGGCGTTGCGGCGATAAGCAGAAGCGGGCAGGCGAGACGAATTCTCAAGGTTGCGGTCCCCTCGTAGCGACGCGTTGCATATAGCGAGAACCGACCAAAAAAGAAACGGACGGCGGGCCTGTCTTAGGACCCGCCGCCCTGCTGTCTCCAGCGCTGTTGTCTCGCGAACGCCGGAGATTTTCTCTGGCGTCGACGCTTACAACCCGGCCAGACAATTCGTGGGATCGACC
>CAZCJY010000393.1:0-980 GCA_964498975.1 uncultured Methylocystis sp. | reverse complement strand
CTTCACCTGATCGCCGCGCTTCACGTCCAATTGGCCGTTGTGGGCATAGGCCGAGACGAAGCCGTTCGGATGGCGGATCAGCACGAGATTGCCATAGCCCTTGAGCTCGCTGCCGGCGTAGGCGACGACGCCGCCCTCTGCCGCTTTCACCTGGGTGCCCTCGGGCACCGCGATGTTGATGCCGTCATTGCCGCCTGACGAAAAGCCCTGAATGATGCGGCCGCGCGCCGGCCAGCGGAATTCCGGACGATTTTCGTCCGAAGCCAACGCCTTGGTCTCGGCCGGCGGGATCGAGGCCGTCGGATTATTGTCGACTTTCCGCGCCGTCTCCGCGGAGGCGGCTTTAGGCGCGGCTTCTGCCGCCGCGACGGGTTCTGCGCGGGCGATGCGCTCGGTCTTCACCACGCGGGCGGGCGTCGCCTCGGCGATGCGCGGCTCGGCCTTCACCAGCGCGTTCTTCTCGGCGGGCTTGACGGCCAGCTTCGCCTTTTCCGCAGCGGTCTTCGGCTGAGCCGGCTCCGCTTCGGTCTTGCGCAGGCGCTTCGTCTCTTCCGCGGGCTTGGCGGCGACGGGCTTCGCAGCCGCAGCCTTACCGTTAGCCGCCGCAGGCGCGGCGGCCGGCCGAGCGGCGCCGACAGGGCCGCCGGTGGCGCGATAGACCGGGATCACCAGACGCGCGCCGGGCTGGACCTGGGAAGCGGCGTTGAAGCCGTTGGCGCGCAACAGCGCGTCGGTCGGCACGCCATAGCGGGTCGCGATCAAGGCCGCAGTCTCGCCCTGGGCGACGACGATCGGCGTACCGCCCTCGGCGCTCCAGTGAGGGCCGCCCGCATTTGCGGTCGAGGCAGGCGCGGAAGTGACGGGATGAGGCGCGGAGGCGTTGGCGCTCGGCGCGGGAAGCGGCCGGGATTCGACGCGGGCGGGCGCGCCGGATTGGGGCGCAGGCGAAGCGATCGCGCCGGTCGGCGCGCGATCGACGC
>CAZCJY010000392.1:0-2150 GCA_964498975.1 uncultured Methylocystis sp. | reverse complement strand
GCCGCCTGAATCATCTCGACCGCGCAGCAGGCGAGACCGAAGGTCATCCACATCAGCGAGCCGGTGCGCGCCCAGTTGATGACGTCGTCGGTCGCGGTGACGAAAAAGCCCTTGTCGGCGAGTTCGTCATTCAAGTGCAGGAAGAACGGATCGTCCGAACCCACAGGCTTGCCTGTGCGCGGATCGATAAGCCCCATGGGCTTCGGCGCGACCAGCGTTCCGCCTTCCTTCTCGATCAATCCCATTCCAGCGCTCCCTTGCGCCACTCATAGATAAAGCCGACGGTGAGCACGCCAAGGAAAACCATCATCGACCAGAAGCCAAAAGCGCCGGCCTCCTTGAACGCGACCGCCCAGGGAAAGAGAAAGGCCACTTCGAGATCGAAGACGATGAAAAGAAGGGAGACGAGATAGAAGCGGACGTCGAACTTCATGCGCGAATCGTTGAACGGATTGAATCCGCATTCATAAGCCGAAAGCTTTTCGGGGTCCGGCGCCTTGAACGCGAGCAGAAAGGGCGCAACCAACAGCGCGCCGGCGATAACCGCCGACAACGCGATGAAGATCACGAGCGGCAGATATTGTTCGAGCAGCATCGGCATGAATATGGTCCGACTTGTCGGCGGGGCGAGGGCCGCGTTCGCGGGAGCCGCTTCCTCGGGCGATTTCCTTAGAATGACTCCAGGCCGCGCGTTCCGTAACAAAGGCCATTGTGCAAAGCAAGAGAGGAAGCGCGGCCAGAGCGAAATCGCCGCGGCGTTAGGCGAAAACGCCTAATTGCCGGGCTATCGGTCACATCGGCGTCATATGGTCCGACAGCGCGGCGGCGGCCTGAAACTCGCCATAGCGCGTTTCGCTCCGCGCCAGCGCTTCCGCATCGGCGCCCCAGACGCGCATTTGCCAGTCTTCATCGACATTGGCGGTGCGCCAGGCCGTAGCCGCGTCGATGTCGCGCAAGGCGACCGCCAGCGCGATCACGGCTGAACCGGTCAGCGTCGTCATGACATGCAGCGCGGCGAGGCGCAGCGGCGCGCCGGGGCCCTCCCCCACATGCGCGCGTACAGCCTTGGCGATGGCGTCGAGCGCCGCTTGAGGCTGTTCGACGAACATCACCCCTTGCGCGAGCGCGAGCTTCGCCTCCAGCCTGTCGCGCGCGAAGGCGATGAGCGGATCCCACGTGGCCGACTGCGCCGCGACTAGGCTCTCCGGTTCGCCGGCGCGGTAACAGATGAGATCGGAGGCCGCATATTTAACCACTTCGGCCTCGACCTCGGCCATTTGCGCGGCGACGCCGTCCAGCGCCGAGTTCAGCAGCTTCGTCAAAGGCATCGCGGCGGGGTCGATCGTCTCGCCCTGCGCCGCCCATTCCGTGGCAATTGCTTCGGCCAGCGATTGCGAGGGGGCGGCCAGCCGGCGCTTGCCGGGCGTATTAACGGGCCGACCGTCGAGCAGCACCCCGTAGCCGCCCTCAAGCGGCGCCGCGAGGGCTTCCTTATAGAAGCGTTTGGGGAGCGGACGCGCCGGGTCCCGCGCTGCCTTGACGGGATCGCGCTCCTCCGGCTGGACGAAAATATCGGCGTCGAGGCCGGTCGGTTTTTTTGACATTAGTCAGTCCTATACGCGCGCTTGTAACGAAACCTTCGCCACTTCGTCATGGCCGGGCTTGTCCCGGCCATCCACGATGGAAAAGACCATTCCCCGGCTGCGCTTCAATATTACGTGTCCTCACGGCGTGGATGCCCGCGACAAGCGCGGGCATGACGCGCGCTGAAAGAGGCCTTATGCGTCCGGCGCATCCTCGATCGGGTCATATTGCTTCGCGTCGAAGCCGAACAGCTCCCAGCTTTTCCTCATATGGTCGGGCAGCGGCGCGGTCACGTCCAGCGTGCCGCCCTTGGGATGCGGCAGGACAAGGCGGCGCGCGAGAAGATGGAGCTTGCGCTCCAGCCCTTCCGGCATCGCCCGCAGCGGGTCGCGCCGACGGATTTCGTCCTCGGGACGATGGCCATATTTCGGATCGCCGAAGATCGGATGGCCGATCGCCTCGGCATGGGCGCGCAACTGATGCGTGCGGCCGGTGAGCGGCTTCATCGACAGCCAGGCGCAGCGCGGCGCGACCTTGTCGACGATGGCGTAATAGGTCAGCGAATG
>CAZCJY010000391.1:0-2155 GCA_964498975.1 uncultured Methylocystis sp. | reverse complement strand
TATGAGGGTCAAGCGAGCGCGCATTTCCTGAAAGTTGTGGACGCCACGGCGAAAGAGATTGTCGAAGCGGTTCTCGCGGCGCTGAAAGGCGGATCCAACGTGTTGCCGTTCCCCAGCCCGAATAAAGAATGACTCGCTGCGATCGCTGCGCAAGCCCGTTGTGTTGCTGCTGTAGTTTTGTCTTGCGTCGGCGGCTCGGCGGAAACGGCCAATCCGGCGTGAGATGCACGTCGCGCAAGCTGCATCGGCGGGGCGTTTTTTGCGTTTCACTGCCACGCTTGAATTTGCCGAGCCCGCGCCTAGTTGGCGTCTCTGTGCCGCTGCTCGCACCGGCGCGAATCCTCGTCAATAGAAACCTGGTAGCCCGGTCAGCGAATGGCCGGGCTTTTTGTTCCGTTGTCGTTATCGGTCGCGCCCTCGAAAAGCGCGATATCGCGCCGGGGCTCGGACGCGACATTCATGTTCCGCGAAAATAGCCCGCCATCCCCACGAGCTTAAGCGGAAATATTACGATCAGGCCAAGCAGCAGAAGCATCGCAGTCGCCGCCCGAAAAAAGAAAAGCATAACGATCAGAAAGAGCGCGGCGCCGCCAACGATGCGGGTGGACTTTTCTTTGTCGAATTCAATTCGCTTAGCCGACTCCGCGGTTGACTAAACCCACAAATGAATCGGCGCTGCCTGATCAGCCATCAGCACAATTTCGAGACGATCCTTGGGCGGCGTAACCATCGGAAATCTCCATTTTCGATTCGCCGCACCAGAATCAGCCTACCAAACTTTCCCGAAGTTCGAGATGCCAAGCGACGCGCGTCGTGACGGCCGCGACTTCTGGCGCGCATAAGCTCCCCAAGGCGCCGCTCAGCTTGCCATAACCGCAGCCTTGTCCAAAAGCCTAAATTGGCGCAAACTTTGCGGTTGGCGGTGATATGCGGAAGGTCGGCCTAGATCAGGACAGCGAGAGCCGTGCGTCGACGCACATCCCGCCGGCGTAAGCGCAGCCATCCCCCAAACTTCGGGCAGAGGGGCAAGCCATGTCTAAGAACGATCCGGCGAAGTCAGCCAAGAGCAAAAGCATTGTAGCGGTCTGCGGCGCGGTTCTGATTGGCGCCGCGCTTATATCGACGCCGATATACGCTCAAAAACTCCTGATCAGCTGTGTTCTCGTCAAGCAGCACAGCGGCACTGAGGTGAAGATGCTGCTCGATCAGGCGCGTTCGACAGTGGGCGATCAGGAAGCGAACTCGTTGCACGCCAAATATATTGGCCTCAAGAGCGACTGCCAGTCGAATGAGAAAGCATCGAGAGTCGTTCATATTTCCGCGGCAATGAATCGTTTGCTCGACGAATATGGCGTCAACGTCAGGAGCTATGCTGTTTCGGAGCGATGACCTGAGGCAGTTGTGGGGACGACAGCGGACGCCCTCGATTTACGCGCTCATCCTGAAACAGCCCCACCATCGGAGATTGCGCGGCTGGTCGATCAAGTCGGCGAGCCGGTGAAATTCGGCCGGCGAAAGATGTTGCGTGAAGCGTCCGCACATGAGCGCGAGCATAGCAGGCCGGAGGGAGGATGAAGCGGCGCGGCGTTTTCGAACTCGCGCAGAGCGTCAGACATGGGCCTGTTATTCTATAAATTCCACAAGGTCGGCGAGAGTGATCGCCACGGCGCCGTTCGCCGCCAGTCGTCCATGGACGTGTCTTTCGTTCGCAATCGCCTCGAATGCTTGTCGGTCAGCCTTGAATTGGGTGAGCAGCCGATCCTCATCAAGCATTAGGTCGTCCTCCAAGTCCAGCGCGTCGTCTGCGACGAAGATGCGGATAGTCTGTTGCGTTCCCGTGACACGCATAGAGAACGAAAATCCGTGCGCCTCGCGCAGAATCTCCGCGTCGATTCTTTCGAGCGACATTATCGCCTCCCGTTTATGGGATGAGTTGAATCAACGCGCGAGACGCCGTCTCGTTCCGTCACTCGGGTAGGCGGCGTCGATTTGGAGCGGGCGCGAATAGATCCAGTTGTGGCGCTTTTGCCACAACGTCGACAATCCGTTCTTAAGGCTGCGCTAGATGTAAACAATTGTGCTTTTTGCGTGCGTTGCTGCCGGATATCGTATTGGGCGTCGCGACACCTTGGGGCGGGGGCTCTGGGGCTGGGGC
>CAZCJY010000390.1:0-2167 GCA_964498975.1 uncultured Methylocystis sp. | reverse complement strand
TGCAATTCGTTCCCCTTTATTTCCAACGATTTTCAAATGTCCCCGGCGCTTCCACGCGACATGAGCGCGACATGGGCGCGCGCTCGCGCATCGTGGGACCGCGCCGCTATGGTCGCGCCCGTGCGTCGCCCTGCCGAGCGCTTTTTCGAGCAGGCGCCGGATCGTCAACGCCGCCCCAAAAAACGGTGCGCCACTCCAGGCAAGGCGACGGCCCGCCCGAGGCTTGAGGTGCGGCGCCCCAAGCCCACGCAAACAATAGAGCTGGTTTTTTAGCGATTGAGCAGGCCGCCAGAAAACTGGAAGAGTTCTCGATTACGAATGCTTGTCACGCCATTCCTGTTGCGAATAATTCGCGAGAGGGAGAACTCAGGCCGTGAGCGAATGGAACAGTAACGAACCACCTGAGAACAACGCCGTTGTGCACGTGCTTGCTGAGGATCAGCGCGGTCAATATGAGGTTCCGTTCCCAGTCGTCTTTCGAGACGATAGTTGGTGGAACGTCGACACCGGGGAAGAGCTCCATGCCTATATCGCGGCATGGCGTCCGCGCGAATAGGACAACGGTTCGCTTTCTATTTTGACATCGCCTTTTTCTTCTTGAGCCGCACGCTTGGCTCGCCGTCGTTCTCGGCGAGCGCCGCAATTGGGAGCGCTATCGGACAGGCGCTGCGGTAGCGACGCTGCCGCATGACGTGATACTGCGACCAATCCCATGCAGGTAGCGGGTGGAAAACAGCGCGCTGAATGTCAGCGCCACGAGGCTTACGAGCTCGCCTACTTCATCCGCGATCACCATGTCGCCGATTGTAACGATCGCGAGCCCTTTGCATATTTCCGAGATGGCAAAAATGCCGTTGGAACGCGCCTGACACGCCAACTCGCCAATGGGCCATTGCCATTCATATAGCGGCGCTCGAATAAAGCTCATGCCTACCCTTTGCTAGTGCGGGGATCTCGGTCTCCTTCCAGTATCGTGAAATTAGACCGTCATTGTGGCGATGGCTGTGATGGTCGTCGGCGCGCTGCTCCGGGAAGCAGAAATCGGAAATTCGGGAGGCGACGGCTCGGCCTCTGTGTTAGACTTTCTCGACGATCAGGAGGGGCAATAATGGCTTTGAACAATAAAACTAAGCTGGGAATTGCCTTGGGCGTTGCGGTTCTCGCCGGGCTGACATCAATTTCGCTTGCCCTGCTGCTTTTGGCGCTAGCGGGATTCCTAGTCGTGTGGGGTAGGGAACCCAAGCGCACGGAGGAATTTGTCGGGGGTTTGCCGTTCGGCAATCACCTCCTTAAGGCAATGGCTCAATTGGACTCGATTATCTCGTCGCGGGAAGAGTGAGCAGCGACCTGGAGCCCGCCGTCGCTGATCTCTGCGCGAAGGGCCCGGCGCTATTCGTCGTTTTCGGTCGTCACGTCTTCGATCGGGATGAACGCGCCAGCGTCATCCGACCTGAGCGCCTTTTCGAGAAGGCGCCTGATCGCTTCGGGGCGTGATGGGCGCGGTTTGGGCTGTTCGGCGATCCAGGAGTCGAGCGCGTCCAGCGTCTTGCGCTCAATACGGACCTTGACGGGCTCGCTATCCACCGATGGTCGACCGCGCCCGGATTTTTTGGGGCTATCAATTGACATGCAGATTTTATAGGCCGCACAAAATGCGGGCCGCAAGCGGTCTGGAACATATCGCTGCGCGAGGCTTGCAGCTACGCCCGTGAGCCTTATTCGGGCCGCTCGGCGCCCGGCGCGAATTTGTCGACGGGCGGCGAGTCGCCCGGCTCTGCGAAGCCGGCGACATGCTCGCTGCGCGAAGGGGCGAGCGCGCCTTGTCCGCGCGCGCGGGCGGCCGAGCGAACGCCGGAGATTGAAGATCCCATCACCGAGCCGGGGGCTGTATGGCTCGCCGGCGCTGCGTCGGTGAGCGCGTGGAAGTTCGAGCGGTCGAGGCGCGCCGGGACGACTGCGCTGCGCGGCGCGACGGGTTTGGCCTGCGCCTCGCGTTTTGTCTCCTGCGGCCTTTTCGGGGGCGTCGGTTGGTCGGCGCTTGCGGCGCCTTCGGAAGCATAGGCGAGCGACTCGTCCGTCGCGGGTTTTGCTTGTTGGGAATCGCCGCCCGATGCGTCCATCAGCGTCGCGATCGCATGGCGGGCGTTGGCGTCGAGCGCCGCAGGGC
>CAZCJY010000389.1:0-2174 GCA_964498975.1 uncultured Methylocystis sp. | reverse complement strand
ATGTCGGCTTCGCCTTCCGCCTGACGTTTCTGAACAAATGCGACGAGCTGGAGCGTCCGCTGGTCGCCGAATTCTACCAGCGCTGCTTCGGCAAGGAGCTACCCGAAAGCGCGGTGAATGTGGTGATGACGTGAGTTCGCACCCCATCAAGCCGAGGGTGGCCGGCTACCCTCCGCAATGCTCCGCTATCATCTCGTCGAGCCAGGCCAGATCGCTTTTGTAGACGTGCACGTCCGGCGCCTTTTCCGCGAGGCCCGCAATGATGTTCCGGGCCTCCGTCAAATGACTGCAGCCGATTTGTTGCTTGCCCTGCATTAAGGGGACGGAAGCCAACTTCGAAAGGCTGACCGACACGTCGCGGGCGCGCTCGGCGTGCGAGGGGTCTGCGGCCATGAGGCGGCGGCGGATTTCGAGGCCTTCCTGATAATTTTTGAGGGCGCCTTCGAGATCGTTTCTGGAAAGGAGAACGTCGCCGATTCTGTCGAGAACCGCGCCAATATTTTGTTCGCCCTTGGAGGAGCGCGCTATCGCCAGCGCCGCCTCGTAGGCGGCGAGCGCGGCCTCGATCGTGCCGGAGATGCGCTCAAGATCGCCCAGCTCAACCAACGCCCAGCCATTGCCGTCATCAAGCCGCGCCATCTCCCGCAAAGTGGTTTTGGCGGCGCCGTAATCGAAGATCGCTTTCTGGATTCGAACAGTTTCATGCAAGAGCACGAGGCGGCGTTCGATGGTTCGTCGCGCTTGTTGTTTCGCCTCCTCGATCTCCGCGGCGTCCTGCTGCTGCAGCAATTGCAAAGCGTCCGCCGTGCGCAATTCATGCAGCAGCTTGCGGGCTTTGGCGATGACGTCGTCGAGGTCGCCGCCGAGATTGCTTTGCGGTCGCGACTCGACGGATTGCGCTAAAATCTCGGAGATCGCCCATTCGGCTTTGTCGCGCATCTCGTCGAGAGACAGATTCATCGCGCCGAGTTTTTCGAATAGCGGTTTCAGCACTTGGGGCGGCACGCCTTTTTCGCGCGCAATCTCCTCGCGCAGCGCCTGCGTTACCTCAAACGTCCGATCGTGAAGCCTTGCATTCTCCTCAGCCGCCTTGTGGATTGCCGGCACGGCTGGATCGACCGGGGCCGCCGTGGCGGGGCGCCCAAGAAAGGCGCGCAGATGCAGATAGATTTCGTCGCCCTGGTCCTTGGGCTTGGCGATCTGGATGTGATCGACCGCGATCGGGATCGGGTCGACGGCAAGACCAGGATCGGCGCTGTCGGGCTTGACGATGACGCCAAGCGAGATGCGATAGGGAATGACGCCCCACTTCTTGCCCTTGAGAATAAGCGGCAGCCGTTCAGTCAAAATCAAGTGCTCTACCGCGCGATCGCGCGCGACCTTGCGATAGCCTTCCGTCAGTTCGCGCAAATAGGGGTCGTTGCGCGCGAGCGCTTCGGTCGCCGCCGAGGGGCGTGCGAGAACGCGCAGCGCTTTTCCGATTTGCGCGAGGTCTGTGCCCGTATGCGGCGTAGCGAGGAACGCCACTTTGCGCACGCGCTGGAGAAAGCTTTGCGCTTCAGCGCGCCCTTTTTCTTCGCTTTCGGCCCGGCGCATCATCATCTTTATGATGAGTCCGCCGAGACTGTGGCCGATAAGGAAGAGATCGTTCGTCGCCAGCGCGGGTTCGATATAAAGGCCGTTGAGTATGGCTGTCGCGTGATCGACGGGGTGCATCCCGCGCCCCTGCCAACCTGACGCCGGCGCGTCGTAGCCCACCAGATGCACCGAGAGGCCGTCGATCTGTTCGGCGAGCCAAGCCGGCCAAACCGCCGATTCGGCCCCAAGGCTGGTCCAAGTTTCGTAAGGGTCGCCGCCAAGTCCGTGAAGGAAGACGGCGCTCGCTTTGTGTTCGCCCCGCGCGGGAGCCAAAAGGTGAAATTTGGCCACAGGCAAATCCAGTAAGACAACAATCTAATCTAAAGAGACGGTGGTCCTCCCTTGCTTGGCGTGCAAGCATGGGGCGGGCGTAGCGGAACGAAAATTGCTCGCGCGAAGGCGTTTCGTGAACGCCATGTGACGCGAGGTCCTAATGCCGCTTTACGCCTATGTCTGCGACGCATGCGCCGCCGAATTCGAACTGCTGGTGCGCGCCTCGGATGTCCCGGCCTGTCCCGCCTGCGGAAGCGAGAAAT
>CAZCJY010000388.1:0-2188 GCA_964498975.1 uncultured Methylocystis sp. | reverse complement strand
ACACAGCGCATGCAGCTCGCGGGACGCATCGAACATGCGACCGTTTCCGGCGCCTTTCCCGATCTTCTTGTCGATCCGGCGCTGCAGCTGCAGCGCGTGCGCAATTTCACGCCAAAAAGCGGCGCCGTCGGCTTCCTGCAGGATCTCCCCGACGGCCTGGTCGCGAGTCTGACCGCGCAATATGTGGAGCGCACGCCGCGGGCGCCGGAACTCTTCTCGCGCGGCATCCACGAGGCGACCGGCACCTTCGACATCGGCAATCCCAATCTCGCGATCGAAGGCGCCAAGTCGATCGAAATCGGCCTGCGCCGGCCGATGGGGCCATTCCGCTTCGAGGCGACGGCTTTCTACACACGCTTCGACGGGTTCATTTTTCGCAATCTTACCGGCGCGGTCTGCGAGGACGCGATCGCGAGCTGCGCGATCGACGGAGCGGGCGAGTTGCGGCAGGCGAATTACGCGCAGCGCAACGCCATCTTTCGCGGCGGCGAATTCCAGAGCCAGCTCGACCTTGCGCCGTTTCTGGGCGGAGTCTTCGGCGTCGAAAATCAGTTCGACGTGGTGCGGGCGACGTTTGTCGGCGGCGGCAATGCGCCCCGCATTCCACCGGCGCGGCTCGGCGGCGGCCTGTTCTGGCGCGACTCGAACTGGCTCATGCGCGTCAATCTTCTACACGCCTTCGCGCAGCGGAACATCGATCCGACCAATGAGACGCCGACGAAGGGATATAATCTGCTGCGGGCCGAAATCAGCTATCGCATGCTGTTCGATCCGGGCGATCCGCGCGGACGCGCGATGACGATCGGACTCGTCGGCAACAATCTCCTGAATGACGACATCCGCAACAGCGTGTCGTTCAGAAAGGACGAGATTCTGCTGCCGGGAGCAAATCTGCGCTTCTTCGCCAACATCCTGTTTTAGAAGCGCGCGCCCGCGACTTGATCGGCGACATAAAATCGGGCATAGGCACGGCCAACGTGGCGCTGGGCGTTATCCCGGCTAGTTCCCTATTTGCCGAGGGTTAAAGAGATGAAAGTCCGCAATTCGCTGAAATCCCTGCGTTCGCGCCACCGCGCCAACCAGATCGTGCGCCGCAAGGGCCGCGTGTATATCATCAACAAGGTGCAGAAGCGCTACAAGGCCCGCCAAGGCTGAGCTTTTTTGCGTGCAAATTAGGAAAAGCCGCGAGCTGCAGGGTTCGCGGCTTTAATCGTTTTTTGCACGTGATTCTGCGGACTTATAAGATAAACTTTGCTATTCGCGGGACGCGTTAAGGTTAGTCGTATACTTAAATTTGCGACTTTAGTAGCATTTTCATAAATATTCCCCCATTTTCGAGATTACGGAAATCTTTAATCGCTGTTTTGCAACTGGCGGCGGGCGCAACTTCAGCGGAGCAGGGAAGGATAATATGTCCAATACTCTCGTTGCGCCTAACTCGCCGCAGGATCGGGACACCGTCATCAGTCGGTTGTCGACCTGGGTCGGCCAGAGCAGGCGCTTGCAGTCCGATCCTTCCCAGCCGAGAGACGCGTCGCTGGCGGACGAAACGCTCGACCAGATCGGCGCGGAAAACGAAGAGATCAAGAACCGCTGCATCGACGTAGTGCGAAAGCTCGACGAATTATCCGCGCTCAAGCAGCATTTCGTCGAAATATCGAATTGGATCGGCCAGATTCTGTCGGTTCGAGAAGAGACCAATGCGGCTCTCGTCGAACGCGCAATGATGATCGCGCTGGCCGAAGGCGCGCTCGCAGATCTCAAGGCGGAGTCGCGCGCGCTTTATGAATCCAAGGAGGAGCTGCAGTCCGAGAACGCTCTGCTGCTCGCCGAGAACGAGCGCTTGAAGGGCGCGGTGCGCAACCGCGAGGCGCGAATCGAAGCCGTCGAGGCGCAGCTCCATGAAGCGACGGACGCCACCTCGGAGCTTCGCCAGAATCTGGAAGGCGAGCGCGACCAACTGTTCCACGCGCGCAACGAATTGCAGGCGGCGCAGGAGGCGGTCGCGAACCATGACGCGCTCATCTCGCAGTTGCAGACGGATCTCTCGGCGGCGCGCGACCAATCGGTCTTCGCCCGCCAGCACGCCGACATGTTGCAGGCAAATCTGCTCGAAAGCCAGCAGGAGGCCGCACGACTGCAAAACGCCCATGCCGAAAGCCAGATTTACGCCAGCGGGCTCGCCGAC
>CAZCJY010000387.1:0-2200 GCA_964498975.1 uncultured Methylocystis sp. | reverse complement strand
TCTGGGCGCGCGACCTCGACACCGGCAAGGTGAAGTGGCTCTACCAGATGACGCCCCACGACGAGTGGGACTATGACGGCATCAACGAGATGATCCTCGCCGACCAGGATATGGGCGGCGTCAAGCGTAAGACGCTCGTCCACTTCGACCGCAACGGCTTCGGCTATACGCTCGATCGCGTCACCGGCGAATTGCTCGTCGCCGAGAAATTCGATCCGGCCGTGAACTGGGCGACCAAGGTCGACATGGACAAGAACTCCAAGACCTATGGCCGTCCGCTGGTCGTGTCGAAATATTCGACCGAGCAGAACGGCGAGGACGTCAACACGCAGTATGTCTGTCCGGCGGCGCTTGGTTCGAAGGACCAGCAGCCGGCGTCCTATGACGCGGCGACGGGCCTCTTCCTGGTGCCCACGAACCACGTCTGCATGGACTATGAGCCCTTCCGCGTGAGTTACACGGCGGGCCAGCCCTATGTCGGCGCGACGCTGGAAATGTTCCCGGCGGGCAAGGACAAGGGCGAGACCCATACGGGCAACTTCATCGCCTGGGACGCCAAGACGGGCAAGATCGTCTGGTCGAACAAGGAGCAGTTCTCCGTGTGGGGCGGCGCCACCTCGACGGACGGCGGCGTCACCTTCTATGGCACGCTCGAGGGCTATCTGAAGGCGGTCGACACCAAGACCGGCAAGGAGCTCTATAAGTACAAGACTCCGTCGGGCATCATCGGCAACGTCACGGTCTATGAGAGCGGCGGCAAGGAATATGTCGCGGTGCTCTCGGGCGTCGGCGGCTGGGCCGGCATCGGCCTCGCGGCGGGCCTCACGAAGAGCAACGAGGGTCTCGGCGCCGTCGGCAACTACGCCTCGCTCGCCAACTACACCGCGCTCGGCGGGGTGTTGACCGTCTTCGCTCTGCCGAACTAAACAGAGCGCAGCGCAACGAAACTGGCGCTCGGCGCGCACCTGTTCAAGGTGTCCGCCGGGCGCCAGTGTTTCCAGGGTAGGAAAAGATCAAGGAGAGAGTAATGAGATCGTCGCTTGCCGGAGCGTTGGCTCTGGGCGTCAGCATGTTGACGGGAGCCTCCGCGATGGCCGAAGCGCCGGGAGATCCCAAGGCCGTCAAATCCGTCGACGGCAAATATTTCGACGCCAAAGGCGATCCCACCTATAACGTCAAGGATGGCAAGGTCGACTGGTACACCTTCTCCGGCTATCGCCGTTACCACGCCGAATGCCATGTCTGCCATGGCCCGAACGGCGGCGGTTCGACCTACGCCCCGGCTCTTAAGGATTCGGTGAAGCGCTTCGATTACGCTGAATTCGCCGGCATCGTCATCGGCGGCCGCCAGAACGGCAACAGCGTCATGCCGGCTTTCGCCGACAATAAGAACGCTTCCTGCTACATCGACGACCTATATGTCTATCTGCGCGCGCTTTCGACCGACGCCATTCAGCCGGGCCGTCCGGAGAAGAAAGAGGACCGCCCCGAGGCCTTCGCCAAGGCCGAAGCGGAGTGCATGGGCAAGAAGTAGGCGTTTATGGTCGATCGCATGATCGTCTCAAGAATAAAACGGCGCGGCTTCGCCGCGCTCTTTTTTTCTTCCGCCGCCGCGATCCTGTTCGCGACGGCGTCCGGCCTTGCGCAGCGCATGGGGCCGGATTTCGGCGCCAGGGGCGACGACAGCAAGGGCTCGATCGAACTCGTCGATCCAAAGACGCTGCGCGTCTGCGCCGATCCGAACAATCTTCCCTTCTCCAATGAGAAGGGCGAAGGTTTCGAGAACAAGATCGCCGAATTTCTGGCGAAGAAACTCGGCAAGGCGCTCGCCTATTCCTTCTATCCCGGCGCCACAGGCTTCGTGCGCAACACGCTCAACGCGCATCTATGCGACGTGATCCTCGGCATGCCACAGGGCAACGACCTCGTGCAGCCGACCAATCCATATTATCGCACGACTTACGCCATCGTGACGCGCGCCGGCTCGGATCTCGACGGGATCGCCGCGCTCGACGATCCGCGTCTGAAAGAGAAGCCGCATCGCATCGGCCTCGTCGCCAATACGCCGCCAGGGAATGTGCTGGCGATGCAAGGCTTGATGGGTGCGATCAAGCCCTATCCGCTGATGGTCGATACGCGCGTCGAGTCCTCGGGCGCGGCGATGGTCCATGATCTCGAAAAGGGAGACATCGACGTCGCG
>CAZCJY010000386.1:0-2212 GCA_964498975.1 uncultured Methylocystis sp. | reverse complement strand
GCCGCTCCTATGTGCTGACGCTGTCGACGCGCGAGCAGCATATCCGTCGCGACAAAGCCACCTCGAACATCTGCACTAATTCCGGCCTTTGCGCGCTGGCCTTCACGATCCATCTGACGCTGCTCGGCGAAGCTGGGCTCACGCGGCTCGCGCGGGTCAATCACGCCAACGCCGTGCTGCTCGCCGACATGCTGGCGGGCATTCCAAACGTCGAGGTTCTCAACGAGAGCTTTTTCAACGAATTCACATTGCGCGTAAAGGGCGACGCGAGCGCGCTGGTCGAGAGAATGGCGGCGCGCGGCGTGCTCGCAGGCGTTCCTGTTTCGCGGCTTTTGCCGCGCGCGGGTCTCGATGACCTCCTCATCGTCGCCAACACCGAAGTCAATACGGATGAGGATCGCGCGGCCTTCGTCGCGACGCTAAAGGAGTCGCTCTAATGCTCGACAAACCTTCCATCGTCGAACTGGTCGACGACGACCGCGCGCCCGCGACCTTCACAGGCAATCGCGGCCTCGATCAGGAAGAGCCGCTGATCTTCGAGATCGGCCGCACCGACTCGACCGGCGTCGATGTCGACGCGCCGGCGCCTGTCGCGGCGCGGCTGGGCGGCCTTGAGCGCAAAGCGCCGATTGGCCTTCCCGGCCTCACCGAGCCCGAGACGATGCGCCATTACGTGCGCCTGTCGCGCAGGAATTATTCGATCGATGCGGGGCTTTATCCGCTCGGCTCCTGCACGATGAAGCATAATCCGCGCAGCAACGAAAAAATCGCGCGCCTCGAGGGCTTCGCCGATGCTCATCCGCTACAGCCGCAATCGACGGCGCAGGGCGCGCTCGAACTGATGCAGACGCTGGCCGATTGGCTGATGACGCTCACGAATATGTGCGCCGTCGCGCTGTCGCCCAAGGCCGGCGCGCATGGCGAACTCTGCGGCATGATGGCGATCAAGACGGCGATCGCGGCGAAGGGTGGGGCTGCAACGCGCAATGTCGTGCTGATTCCGCAATCGGCGCATGGCACCAATCCGGCGACGGCGGCGCTGCTTGGATTTTCCGTGCGCGTCATTCCCGCCGCGCCGGATGGAACGGTTCGGGCGCAAGCCGTTAGAGAAGCGCTCGGCGCTGAGGTCGCGGCGATCATGCTGACGAACCCCAACACTTGCGGTCTCTTTGAACGCGACATCGTCGAAATCGCCGAAGCGGTTCATGAAGCCGGCGGCTATTTCTATTGCGACGGCGCGAATTTCAACGCCATCGCCGGCGTCGCGCGGCCGGGCGATTTCGGCATAGACGCGATGCATATCAACCTGCACAAAACCTTTTCGACGCCGCATGGTGGCGGCGGACCGGGCGCCGGCCCGGTCGTGCTGTCGGAACGTCTTGCGCCCTTCGCGCCGGTTCCCTTCATTCGCCGCGTCGACGGCAAGCTCGAACTCGTCGAGCATGCGGAAGGCACAGAGAGCTTCGGCCGCATGACGGCCTTCCACGGCCAGATGGGCATGTTCGTGCGCGCGCTCGCCTATATGCTGGCGCATGGCGCGGAGGGCCTTGCGCAGGCGTCGAAGGACGCCGTGCTTTCGGCGAACTACGTCCGCGCCTCATTGCGCGATCTGATGACTCAGCCCTTCGGCGATCGCATCTGCATGCATGAGGTTCTCTTCGACGACGCCTGGCTGCGCGGAACCGGCGTCACGACGCTCGACTTCGCCAAGGCGATGATCGACGAGGGCTATCATCCGATGACGATCTATTTCCCGCTCGTCGCGCATGGCGCCATGCTGATCGAGCCGACGGAGTCGGAGTCGAAAGCCTCGCTCGATCTCTTCATCGCGACGCTGCGCGATCTCGCGCAAAGCGCGCGTAAGGGCGACGCGCCCCGTTTCACGCGCGCGCCGCGACTTGCCCCGCGCCGGCGCGTTGACGAGACGCTTGCGGCGAGGAAGCCGGTTCTGCGCTGGAGCGAGGCGTAAGCCCTAGATCACGCTGCATTTGGGCGAAATCGCCCAAATGCAGATCACGTGATCGATTCCAAAAGTTTAGAGCGCGCTCTACGCGAAAAACCGGGTTCCACTTTTTCGCAGCGCGCTCTAAGGCGCAGGCGGCGCGTTGCGCGGCGGCAGAATCGGCAAAACGACCTCCGGCTGACGCCCGGTCAGCGCGCCGAGAAAGGCGACGACCTTGTCGGTCTCCTCGGCGCTGAGCTGCGCGCCGAG
>CAZCJY010000385.1:0-2221 GCA_964498975.1 uncultured Methylocystis sp. | reverse complement strand
CCCCACCCTCCCCCTCAAGGGGAGGGTGGGGGCTGCGCCGAATAGTCGATCCCCCGCGTCCTCGCGCCTCCTTGACGAATCCGCTCCGTCTATGCCTTTTGGCCGCGATTAAGCCCGCGCCGCCGCGAGGAGAGACAGAGCGATGAATATTCACGAATATCAGGCCAAGGCCGTTCTGCGCGAATTCGGCGCGCCCGTCGCCGACGGCTTCGCCGTGCTGCGCGCCGAGGACGCGCGCGCCGCCGCCGAAAAGCTGCCCGGCCCGGTCTATGTGGTGAAGGCGCAGATCCACGCCGGCGGGCGCGGCAAGGGCAAGTTCAAGGAGGGGCATGCGGGCGACAAGGGCGGCGTGCGCATCGCCAAATCCATCGATGAGGCCGAAGCCTTCGCCAAGCAGATGCTGGGCGCGACGCTCGTCACGCTGCAGACCGGCGAAGACGGCAAGCAGGTCAATCGCCTCTATATCGAGGACGGCGCCGCGATCGACAAGGAATTCTATCTCTCCATGCTGATCGACCGCGCCACCTCGCGCGTCGCCTTCGTCGTCTCGACCGAGGGCGGCATGAATATCGAAGAGGTCGCGCATGACACGCCCGAGAAGATCGTGACCTTCTCGGTCGATCCCGCGACCGGGCTGATGCCGCATCACGGCCGCCACATCGCCGACGCGCTGGGGCTCAAGGGCGATCTCGCCAAACAGGCCGGGGAACTGGCCGAAAAACTCTATGCGGCTTTCATCGCCAAGGACATGGAGCTCCTTGAGATCAATCCGCTGATCGTCACCACGGACGGCAAGCTGCGCTGCCTCGACGCCAAAATGTCCTTCGACGGCAATGCGCTCTACCGCCATCCCGACATCGTCGAATTGCGCGACAAGAGCGAGGAGGACGAGAAGGAGATCGAGGCGTCGAAGCACGACCTCGCCTATATCTCGCTGCCCGGCAATATCGGCTGCATGGTCAATGGCGCCGGCCTCGCCATGGCGACGATGGACATCATCAAGCTCTATGGCGAGTTTCCCGCGAACTTCCTCGATGTCGGCGGCGGCGCCACCACGGAGAAGGTGACGGCGGCGTTCAAGATCATCACCGCCGATCCGAATGTGAAGGGCATTCTGGTCAATATCTTCGGCGGCATCATGCGCTGCGACACGATCGCGGAAGGCGTGATCGCGGCGGTGAAGGAAGTGGGCCTCAAGGTGCCGCTCGTGGTGCGCTTGGAAGGCACCAATGTCGATCTCGGCAAGAAGATCATCAATGAGTCCGGCTTGAACGTCATTCCCGCCGACGATCTCGACGACGCGGCGCAGAAAATCGTGGGCGCGATCCGGGCGGCGTGAGCCGCTGCGCGATCTTTGGCTTCTTCCTTCTCCCGCTTGCGGGAGAAGGCGCCCCTTGCGTCGGCGAGGGTCGGATGAGGGCGCAAATGCGCGACGATGCGCCAGCCAATAACCGTGAATAGATACGCTTGATCAATCGCCAAGCTCTCTTGCGCCTTGCTTCGAGGGCGCAAAAGAGCCATGTTTGCCTGCGACTTTAGTCATTCCCGGCCAACATTGCCGCGGGCGTCGGCCTTTATTCGCGCCCTTCGGCCGTCGTCCTTTAGGAAAGCGCCTGTGCCCAACTCCGTCCGTTCGCTTGCGCCCTCGGCCCCTCGCGCGAGGCGCGTCCTGACGCGCTTTTGTCTCGCGCCGCTCGCCGCGACGGCCGCCTTGGCGCTTTCTTGCGGGAGCAGCCTCGCCGCGCGCGAAAATCTCATCGTCGCGCGGCCCTTCGAGGTCGGCGCCAGCCTTTCGGGCAATTATCTCGCGGCGATCATCGCGGGGGCGGAGCGCGACACGCTCGCCGCCTCGACCTTCTTCCGCGAGGCGCTGCGCGACGATCCCAAGAACACCGATCTCGCCGACCGCGCCTTCGTCGCCGCGCTCGCCAATGGCAATATGTCGGAGGCGATAACGCTTAGCCGAAACGTCCTCGCGCATGACCGCGCCAATGGCCTCGCGCATCTCGCGCGCGGCGTCGACGCCATAAAGAGCCACAAATACCCCGCCGCGCGCGCCGAATTCGCCAAGGGCGGCGGAGACCGGCGCCGCGACATCACCTCGACGCTGCTCACCGCCTGGAGTTACGCCGGCGCCAAGGACACGCGGCGCGCCCTCGCGACGCTCGATACGCTCAACGACGAAGCCTTCGTCGTTTTTCGCGATTATCACGCCGCGCTC
>CAZCJY010000384.1:0-2225 GCA_964498975.1 uncultured Methylocystis sp. | reverse complement strand
GGCGATCCGCTGCTTTACGGCTCCTTCATGCATATGTTCGCGCGGCTCGACGCGCGCTTCCGCATCGAGATTTGCGCCGGCGTCTCCGGCATGTCCGGCTGTTTCGCCGCCGCGCGACAGCCGATGGCCTGGGGCGACGACATTCTCACCGTGCTGCCTGCGACGCTCGACGAGGAGGCGCTCACTGAGCGCCTCGCCGCGACCGACGCCGCCGTCGTGATGAAGCTCGGCGGTAATTTCGCCAAGCTGCGCCGCGCCATGATCCGCGCGGGCGTGCATGAGCGCGCGATCTATGTCGAACGCGGCGCCATGCCCGGCGAAAAGATCATGCGCCTCGCCGATAAGCGCGACGACGATGCGCCCTATTTCTCGATGGCGCTCGTGCCCGGACGAGGCCGCCGCCCGTGAGCGGACGACTTTCTATCGTCGGCCTGGGCCCCGCCGACGCGCGCTGGCTGACGCTGGAGGCGCAAGCGGCCTTGGCCGAGGCGCAGGACATCGTCGGCTATGCGCCCTATGTCGCCCGCGTGCCGGAGCGTCCCGGCCAGACGCGGCTTGCAAGCGACAATCGCGTCGAGATCGAGCGCGCACAAGAAGCGCTGGCGCGCGCCGCGCAAGGCCGCATCGTCGCCGTCGTCTCCGGCGGCGACCCTGGCGTTTTCGCCATGGCATCGGCCGTCTTTGAAGCGGTCGATCACGGACCACGCGAATGGCGCGCTCTCGACATTCACGTATTGCCCGGCGTCTCCGCCATGCAGGCGGCGGCGGCGCGGCTCGGCGCGCCGCTCGGTCATGATTTCTGCGCCATCTCGCTTTCCGACAATCTCAAGCCCTGGGACGTGATCGAGAAGCGGCTCGAACATGCGGCGCGCGGCGATTTCGTCATCGCGCTTTACAATCCTGCGTCGCGCGCGCGGCCGACGCGCATCAACGACGCATTCGCCTTGCTGCGGCGTCATCTCCCTGGCGAGACATTCGTCGGCATCGCGAAATCGGTCGGACGCGAAGAAGAAGAAATCATTCTGACGCGACTGGATGAGGCTGATGGCGGTAATGTCGACATGTCGACGCTCGTCATCATAGGCGCGAGCGGCACGCGGCGCATCGCGCGCGAAGGGGCGCGCGACTGGGTCTATACGTCGCGGCAGGCGAGATGAGTGCGCCCTGGCTGTCGCTCATCGGCATTGGCGAAGACGGCGCCGATGCGCTGACGCCGGCGGCGCGCGCGCTTATTGCGCAAGCCTCGCTGATCGCCGGTGGCGCGCGTCATCTGGCCATGGTCGAGTCGTCCGCCGAACGCTTGCAATGGCCTTCGCCTTTGACCGACGCCCTGCCGCGCATTCTTGCGCAGCGCGGCAAGCCCACGGTCGTGCTCGCCTCGGGCGACCCATTTTTCTATGGCGTGGGCGATCTCATCGCGCGCCATGTCGCGCAGGACGAAATTTTCTGCGTCCCGTCGCCGTCGGCCTTTTCGCTCGCGGCGGCGCGGCTCAAGTGGAGCCAGCAGGACTGCGCGCTGATCTCGCTGCATGGCCGCGCCTTCGAGCGCGTGACGCCGCATCTGCAGCCGCGCGCGCGGATCATCGCGCTGTCCTGGGACGAGACGACCCCGGCGCGTCTTGCGGGTCATTTCGCCGCGCGCGGCATGGGCCAATCGCGCCTCTATGTGTTGGAGCGTCTCGGCGGCCCGCATGAACGAATCCGCCAAGCCCTCGCGTGTGATTTCGCGTACAACGACATCGCCGCGCTCAACACGATTGCCGTCGAGGTGAGAGCTGCCGACGATGCGAAGGTCATCCCGCTGACGCCCGGCCTGCCGGACGACTGGTACGAGCATGACGGCCAGATCACCAAGCGCGACATTCGCGCCGTGACGCTCTCGGCGCTTGCGCCGCGCAGCGGCGAATTGCTGTGGGATGTCGGCGCCGGATCCGGCTCCGTCGCGATCGAATGGATGCTCGCCGATCCCGCCAATCGCGCCATCGCCATCGAGCGCAATGCCGAGCGCGCGGCGCGCATCGCACGCAATGCGCTCGCGCTCGGCGTTCCCGATCTCGATCTCGTCACCCAGGAAGCGCCGCAGGCGTTCGCGGGCCTTAAACCGCCGCAGGCGATTTTCATCGGCGGCGGCGCGGATGCGCCAACGCTCGCAGCCGCCTGGGACGCCCTGCCCCGCTTTGGGCGCATCGTCGTCAACGCCGTGACGATCGAGACGCAGGCGCTGC
>CAZCJY010000383.1:0-2233 GCA_964498975.1 uncultured Methylocystis sp. | reverse complement strand
GGCGGCGGTTGGGGCCATGGCCACGGCGGCGGCCGTTGGTGGCGCGGCCGCTGGTGGGGTTATGGCGTCGGCGCTTGTTGGCGTTGGCACCCTTACCGTCAGAACTGGATATGGATCTGTGGCTAAGGCGCCTCCCTCAGGCCTCGAGCTCGCGCGCGAGGCCGCGTAGAAATTCGACGCAGGCGGCCAGTTCGGCGATCTCGATATATTCGTCGGGCTGGTGCGCTTGGTCGATGCGGCCCGGTCCGCAAACGACAGCGGCGAGACCCGCGCGCTGGAACTGGCCGGCCTCGGTGGCGTAGGGCACGGCGATCGTGGCGTTGCGCTTCGCCAGCCGCAGCGCCAGCGTCTCGGCTTCCGAGCCCGGCTGCGGCGCGAGGCCCGGAACCTGATTCTCCGTCACGGTCTCAACCCCCGCGTCGGGAAAATTGGCGAACACGGTCTGGCGCAGCGTCTCGCAATAAGCTTCCAAACGGTCGCGCGCGAAGGTCGGCGCCGCGCCGGGGAGGCCGCGAAACTCCCACCAGAACGCACAGTCCTTGGCGACGATGTTGCGGGCCGTGCCGCCATGGATGACGCCGACATGGATCGTCGAATAGGGCGGATCGAAACGCCCGGAAGGATCGCCGGCGGCGCGCAACTCCGCGCCCAAGCGGATGAGTTCGCAAACGAGTTCGCAGCCGACATGCACCGCGCTGACGCCGCGATGCAGATTGGCGGAATGTATTTCGAAGCCGCGCACGCGCGTCACATGCGTCGTCACGCTCTTATGCGCGTCGGCGACCTGCATCGACGTCGGCTCGCCGACGACGACGGCCGAAGGACGCGGCAGATCCCCGCCGAGGCGCGCGATGACGTCGAGCGGACCAAGGCAGGTCGTTTCCTCGTCGTAACTCAGCAGAATATGGATCGGCCGCGACAGGCGCGCCGCCTTGAACTCCGGGATCATCGCGAGACAAGCGGCGTCGAAGCCCTTCATGTCGACGGCGCCGCGCCCGTAAAGTCGGCTCGCGTCGCGCCGCAGCGTGAAAGGATCGCCGCTCCATGCCTGTCCCGCCACCGGGACGACGTCGGTATGGCCGGACAGCAGCACGCCCCCCGGCGCGTCGGGCCCGATGGTCGCGAAAAGAGCGGCCTTGTCTCCGGCGGCGTTGGGCGCGCGCACAAAGCGCACGTCCTGTTCGCGCAGATAGGATTCGACGAAGTCGATCAGCGGCAGATTGGATTTCGAGCTTTCCGTGTCGAAAGCGACCAGCCGGGAGAGAAGGTCGATAGCGTTTTCGAGCCGGCTCATATTTGCCGCCTTGCCGTCGCCGCGTCATTGCGAGCGAAGCGAAGCAATCCAGGGGACGCCGCACTACTCATGGATTGCCTCGTCGCTTCGCGCCCGCAATGACGTAGGTCATTTTCCCGGACCGGCGCTAATTCAGCGTCGGGTGCGACAGCGGACTGTCGAGCGAGAAAGCGGGAATCTCGATATCGAAGGTCTCGCCGGCGTCCGTGACCATCCGGTAGGTCCCTTGTATCAGACCCGACGGCGTATTGAGCGGACAGCCGGACGCATAGCGGAAGGTTTCGCCGGGCTCCAGCACCGGCTGCTCGCCGACGACGCCGGGGCCGCGCACTTCCTCACGGCGGCCGTTGGCGTCGATGATGATCCAGTGGCGCGACAGAAGTTGCACGCGCACGCGACCAAGATTGGCGATTTCGATCATATAGGCCCAGAAATAACGGTCCTGCTCCGGATCGGAACGATCCGGCAGGAAGTCGGGCAGAGCCGTGACCTGAATGTCTCGGGTGATGGCGATATACATAGGGGCGGAGATTAGAACGCGTCTTCGCAAAGGGAAATATCTTTGATCGGGCATCTCATGCGCCGATCGCCCCAATGATGGGCGCCAAACGATTGTGACGTATTTGACACAATGCAAGCTTTTTTGCATTGCGGCCCGCGCGCCGCCTAGAGGCGCAACAAAGTAACGTGTATGTAACCGCTTGTCAGCTTTGCGTCAGGATTGGGAATGCGCCTGTCGTCGCTCCGCGCGCTACTGCTTGTGCTGGCCATGGTCGCGCAGACCGTGGCCGGCGGAGCCGTCCTCGCGCGCGCCGCGGCGTTCTCGCCGCAGCAGACGCTTTCCGCGACATGCCATCAGTTTCATGATGCCGAGCAATCGGGGCCGGCGGACAAGGCAGGCCATCGTCCTGATTGCCAATCCTGCTTCCTATGCGCCGG
>CAZCJY010000382.1:0-2235 GCA_964498975.1 uncultured Methylocystis sp. | reverse complement strand
ATGCCTGGTTCAATTGCTCGGATGTCATTCCCGACGCTTCGCTTCAAGCGAAGCGATCGGGAATCCAGAGCAAGCCCAGCATTCTTGGGTCGGCTCTGGATTCCCGGTCGGGCCTGCGGCCCGCCGGGAATGACGCGGCAAGCGAACTGCTCGGCGGGGTTCCGTACACGGCTTTCCACGGCGAGAGTTAGCCCGGGGCGCCATGAACTGCAAATGGCGCCGGCATCCCTAAAGCGCGCCGCTTTGCCAGCGGTGGATGAATTCGAAGGGATAAACGAAATTCAGCACATTGAGCGTGAAATTGTCGCGGATGCTGAGCGCCACTCCGATTTCCAGCAAAGCCGCCAGCGCGACGACGATCACAATCGGCAGGCGCCAGGCGAGGAGAAAGCCCGTCGCCATCATCAGCGTATCGACGAGCGAATTGACGATGCTGTCGCCCGAATAGCCCTGCGCCAGCGCCTGCTTTCGATAGACCTGTATAGCGAAAGGCGTGTTCTCGACAATCTCCCAGCCTGCTTCGAGCGTAAAGGCGATGAGGAAACGCTGCGCCACGGGAAGGCGCGGCGCGACGATCCAGGTCAGCAGATAGAAAAGCATGCCGTGGACGACATGGGTGATGCTGTACCAGTCGGTAAGCTGCTGAGAGAGGCCGGAGGAGGAGACGTCGCCTTCCCATAGCTTGAAGTCGCCGCAGGCGCAGATCAGCGGCTGATCCAGAAGCCAAAGCGCGCCGGCTTGAACGGCGAGCGCCGCCGCGGCGACGGCGATGACGATGCGCAGGGGAGTCCCGGCCATGTGAGCTTTCACGATTCTTCGGAAGAATTCTTCCATTCCCTGATAGGGCCAGAAATTTCATAAGGAATGCGCGTCGGCGCCGCAATCGCAGCGAAGTCGTCGGGACCTCGATCAAATCCCCTGATTGACAGCGTCAACGTTGCGGCCAATGCTGCCGGCGACGCATCGACGGCCTGCTTTCTAAAGGGGACCTGACATGAGCTTCATCTCTCGCGCCTCGTTCGCCCTGCTTTTCGCCCTCGCGCCGATGGGCGCCGCGCGCGCCGAAGATCCGACCGGGCTCTGGCTGCGCGACAACGGCCGCTCGCAAATTCGCGTCGCGCCCTGCGGCGGCGCGCTCTGCGGAACCGTCGCCTGGCTGAAGGATACGGGCGGGCCCGGCCATGTCGGCCAGCGCGTGCTCTACGGCATGGTCCCGAACGGCGGCAGCTCCTGGTCCGGCCAGGCCTTCAACCCGGAAGACGGCAAGAGCTACAACGGCACGATGACGGTCTCCGGCAACCGCCTGACAACGTCAGGCTGCGCGCTCGCCGGACTGATCTGCAAATCGGTGAGCTGGACGCGCGTGAAATAGCCGGCCTCGGCGGAAGCGACAACGCAATTGGACGAGGAGATTAATCTCCCAGCGCCAACAGCTTGCCATTCTCGCTTTTTGACTCGCTTTCTACGGACGACAGTTCTTCGAACTCTTCGAACTGCTCCGTCCAGTTTTCGAATTGCCGCCGCGTGTAATTGATCACGGCGTCGGCGAAGTCATTCGGCGATCTTACCGCGCACAAGTCCTGCCCGAATTGCAGGGCGGAAGTGGCGTTCAGCGCGCCGAACGTCATTAGCTTCGCTGAACAGTCCAGACATGATTGCGGCGATATCCGAAAGGCGAAGGCGTATGAATTCATTGACCGTCCCTCTTTGTCGAGATGTTTCGTTTCGGTCCCGCCCGGTCAATTATAATGGGAGGCTTGGACGCGCCAAGCCTCCCGAATACTGAAAAGCGCCGCAATATGCGCTCCGCAATAGACCGCGTCGGCTACGAACGGATGACAATGGCGGGCGCTGGAAGGAGTGGCGCGATCTTTAGCTGGCCGCCATTCCTACTGTTTGAGGAACACCCTGACGTCGCCCTGGTCCGAGCATGCGCCGCTCCGCGCCTTGCGTTTGCTTCGTCGGTTCCTTGCGATTTAATTACTCAGTAGGGAACGAAAATCGGCGGCGCGAACGGCTCCGGCATGAAGCCATAGAGTTCCCGATTGAAATGGCGCTTGCGCGGCGCTTGCGCGCGCGCTTGTCCACGCGCTTCCCCTATAATTTCGCCGTTCTCCGTGACCACCACCCAACGACCGGCGCGCTCTTGAATCGCGATTACCCGACCGACCCCCGGCAGGACTTCACCTGCTTTGACGCCGATCATGCCGCTATTAGATTCGACAAGCGCTGCGC
>CAZCJY010000381.1:0-2254 GCA_964498975.1 uncultured Methylocystis sp. | reverse complement strand
CCAGAACCGCCCGGCCAGTGATGGGCTGCCGTGGCGGTTCTTTCGCTCGCGCGAAAATGCGCCATACAGCCAGTCCAGGCCGGCGCGCAAAAATAACGGGCTAACGCCCAGGAGAGCAAAATGCCCAAGCTGAAGACGAAATCCGGCGCTAAAAAGCGCTTTAAGATCACCGGCACAGGAAAAGTGGTCTACGCCCAGCAGGGCAAGCGCCACGGCATGATCAAGCGGACGAACAAGCAGATCAGAAATCTGCGGGGAACCAACGTTCTGTTCAAGACTGACGGCGACAACGTCAAGAAATACTTCCTGCCGAACGGCTAACCGCCTCCGGAACCTGTCCGCACATCTTTCCTAAGGAGTTTCGTCATGGCTCGCGTCAAACGCGGCGTCACATCGCACGCCAAGCACAAGAAGACCCTCAAGGCCGCCAAGGGCTTTTACGGTCGCCGCAAGAACACGATCCGCGCAGCCAAGGCCGCGGTCGACCGCTCGATGCAATATGCGACGCGCGACCGCAAGGCGAAGAAGCGCGTCTTCCGCGCCCTATGGATTCAGCGGCTCAACGCCGCCGTGCGCGAGCATGGGCTGACCTATTCGCGCTTCATCGACGGTCTCGCCAAGGCGGGCGTGACGGTGGACCGCAAGGTTCTCTCCGACCTCGCCATCCATCAGCCGGAAGCCTTCGCCGCCATCGTCGCGCAGGCGAAGACCGCGCTGCCGCAGGCGGCGTAAGCGTCCCGCCAGCCGGCCTCTCGCCCTTTTCGGCGGGAGGCTTTTTCGCGCGCGTTAAACTTTTTCATTTTTTTAAGGGATCAAACCCGCGCTGCGGACCGTTTCACCCTCATAGCCGCTGTTCTTGCGCTAAGGAGGGTTGGAAATGGAAACAAAATCAAAGGGCCGCGGAGGCGGCAAAATTTCGGGAAAATTGTTGGACGGGGCGCGTGCGGCGCTCGGCGCGATCTTCGGAGTCCGCGCGCCTCAACCTCGCCCCGTCGCTGTTCGCGTCAACGACGGCAAGCGTCGAAGCCCGGCGCGGCAATGAAGCCGCATTTTTGAACATAGCCGCGACGGATGGAGCGCATGCGCGCTGCGTCGCCGCATCCTTTTCTTTTATCCGCCGATTTTTCTTCGGCGCGGTCGCGCGCATTGCCGCGCTGCGGTATCGTCCGCGCCAAATGCGATCAATGTTGCGACATGTGACGCCTGCCCGCGCGCTTTTGGCGACGCTCGCCATTTTTACTGGCGCCGCCGTCGTCGATCCGGCCGTCGCGCTTAATGCGATCGCGGCCTTTCAACCGCACCGGCGGATTTCCGACGTGCCTTTCGGCGAAGACCCGCGACAGCGGCTCGATCTCTATCTGCCGGCCGCGCCCGCCGCCGACGCGCCCGTCGCGATTTTTTTCTACGGCGGCCGTTGGAACACCGGGGCCAAGGAGACTTACCGCTTCATCGGCGCGGCGCTCGCCGCGCGCGGCGCGATCGTCGTCATTCCCGACTATCGTCTCTATCCGCAAACGCGTTTTCCGGCCTTTCTGGAAGACGCCGCGCAGGCGGCGCGCTGGACGCGCGACAATGCGCAGCGCTATGGCGGCGATCTTTCGCGCCTCTTCGTGATCGGCCATTCCGCCGGCGGGCATATCGCCTCGATGCTCGCTTTCGACAAGCGTTGGCTCGCGGCCGTCGGCCTCGCGCCGGCGCGCGATTTCGCGGGCGTCGTCGGACTTGCGGGCGCTTATGATTTCGCGATCGACAGCGATTTGCTGCGCGGCGTGTTCGGCGCGCCTGCCAACGCCGCCGCGACTCAGCCCTTGCGCTATGTGACGCGCGACGCGCCGCCGCTGCTGCTTCTGACCGGCGAGGCGGATGAGACGGTGAAGCCAAGAAACACGCGGGCGCTCGCGCAAGCCGTCAGCGACGCTGGCGGCGAGGCGCGTGCGATATATTATCCCGGCGTCGCGCATCGCGAGATCATCGGCGCCTTCTCGCCGCTGTTGCGTTTCCTCGCGCCAGTCGCCGACGATGTCATGGGCTTCGTCTCGACGCGACGGGCCGCGCCGGATAACAGGGAGGGGCCGCGTTCGGACGGCCGCGACGGGGACGCGCAATGAGCGATGCCAATATGAGCGAGCTATATGACGTCATCGTCATCGGCGGCGGTCCGGGCGGCTATGTCGCCGCGATCCGGGCCGCGCAACTCGGTCTCAAGGCGGCGGTCGTCGAACGCGAGCATCTTGGCGGCATCTGCCTCAACTGG
>CAZCJY010000380.1:0-2265 GCA_964498975.1 uncultured Methylocystis sp. | reverse complement strand
GATCGCCGGCACGGATCTCACGACCTTCATCAAGCGCAGCGAACTCGCGCGCGACCGCGGCGATCAGCGTCCTGAACGCTTCGCGGTAGGCGAGAAGGTCGACGCGCGCGTGACGCTCTTCGACCGCAAGGCGCGCAAGGTCGCCGTCTCGATCAAGGCGCTGGAAGTCGCCGAAGAGAAGGAGGCGATCGCGCAATTTGGCTCCGCGGACTCGGGCGCGTCGCTCGGCGACATTCTCGGCGCGGCGCTGAAGGCCCGCGAAGAGACGCCCAAGAAGGGCAAGAAGGCGGAGGAGGAAGAGGACGAGTAGTCCTTCCGTCTTCCAAGAATAACGCAAGCCCGCGCCGCTCGGCGCGGGCTTTTCATTTGGGGGGCGGCGTCAACCTTTCGTTCACCATGGCGAAACCGGCTGATCAGCCGTTAACCCTAATTTCGATAAAGCAGGCGCAAAATCGGGGCCATCATTCACGCCTGCGAAAGATCGCAGGCCGCCGGAGTCGCGTCCCATGAGCGTTGCCGCTTTCGATCCCGACTACACGTCCCCGTCAAACGCGCGGCCGCTGCGCGCGCGCCCGGCAGGCGTGCGCGCCGCTCTCGGCATGGGCGTGAGCGCGACCGTCGTCCTCATCGCCGCACTCCTATTCAGCGCCCCGCACGACGCCAAAATCCAAGAAACGCAAGCGGCAGCCTCCGTTGCGGCGCCGCGTGTTGCGCTCGCGCCGGCAGGCAAATTCTCAACAAAGATCCCTGTCGAGAACATCGTCGAGGCCTCGGCCTTGGTCGCCAGGCCGTTCAGCGCCTTCGACATCGCCGTCCCGGAATTCGAGCGCGAGAAAAAGACCATCGCCGTGCGCGACGGCGCGGAGGGCTCCGGCCGCATCGACAGCCTCACCATGGGGCAATTCGCAATGGGCGTTCCCTTCATGCGCGTCGAGATCCATCAGGACATCGCCGAGAAGGAGACGACCTCAGACTTCTTCCTCGACATGACGCGCCACGCCGGCCAAGCGGGCCTCAATGTCGCGAAGATCGGACAGCCCAGCGCGCTCGTCACGAGATTTGGCGCTTTCGAGACAGCCGACATTCGCCTCGCCCAGCCTGCGGCCGACGGCGTCGCGGCGAGCGAACGCGCCTGCCTCGCGACCCGTTTCATCGACGGCAAGCTCGCGCTCGAAATCGCCGGCCTTGCCTGCGGCGAGGCGACGAAACCAATCGATCGCATCGCCCTCAGCTGCATTATCGGCCGCCTCAATTACACGGCCAGCGCCGACAACGCGGCGCTGAACGATTTCTTCGGCAAGGCCGAAGCGGCGCAGGGCAAGGGCTGCGCCAACGTCTCGCGCGAGGATGTGACGGCCACGATCCCCGGGCAAAAACGCGCGGCGCGCCCCGCAAGCGGTGCCCATCGCGCGCACGCCAAGTCATTGCGTCAGGCGCCGCAGGCCCCGCGTTAAGCACCGGCGGCGCCTCCGCATCGCCACATTCACCTTGACGGCGCAAATAGCCCTGGGCGCCGCGCGCAATTCGCTTTTGCGAAACGTTCCGCTATTATGATCCCAAGCGTTCAGCTTAAGGGGATCACGATGCGCAAGGATAAGATGCTGTGGGCCGGTCTGGCCTGCATGGTGATGATCGCAGCGGGCGGCGACGCGCTCGCAAAATCGCGCTATCGCGTTTCCTCCGATCTGGATCCGCGCGCCAGAGGCCCGATCGACATCGAGCGCCGCAGTTGGCTCGATCCTGGCACCAAGGTGCCGGTCGGCAGCACCAATCGCTATATGGTCCAGCAGACCTATCTGAATCAGGACCCGATTCAGAACTACCAGCCGAGCTGGTATATGGGCGAGACCCTTCCGCAGCGCATGCCCCAGAATGTGATCGTTCCGTACGACGAGGGCCTGCCGTTCGACTGGCCGTAATCGCCGGCCGACGCTCCAGCAGTTCTTGACTTGCGGAGCGCACTCTAGTAGCTCCCCATCAGCCTGACGCGGTTATGCCGCGTCGGACGTGCACCCGTGGCGTTCGAAAGCGAACGCCTGTCGGCCGGACTTCCCGGCAGAGGAGGGCGCGTTCCTGCCCCGGCGACGCCGGGCGCATGCGGGAAACGCGATTTGGACGACGCGCCGCGCGCCATCCGCGCTGCGCGCAATCGTCATTTCGCCTCTCACGCGCGGGAACGCGGCCAAGAGAGGACGAAAGCAAAGTGACGAAACGCGCAGAAGCCAAATATAAGCTCGACCGCCGCCTCGGCCAAAACATCTGGGG